>NZ_JAAHGU010000020.1:27231-76412 GCF_010692685.1 Okeania sp. SIO2F5
TCAGACACAAAAGGTAATAAAATCCAAACTGGTTTACCTAATGCTCCTGCCAAGTGAGCAATAACTGTATCTATTGTAATTACTAAATCTAATTGTTTTATTGCTGCTGCTGTATCAGCTAAATTCTTAAAAGATGAACCTAAATTATATACTTGAGTTTGACAGTTCAGCCATTCTAAATCTGTTGGAGATACTTCCTTTTGTAAAATATAAAAATTAGCTTTACCTATACTGAGAATTCCCTCTAAATATTCAACTGGGCAAGAGCGTTTTTGACTGGTGTTAATGTTACTCTTTGTTTGCCAACATATGCCGATTTTGAGATTTTTTTCTGGAGCAGGTGGCATCTGAAAATCAGTAGATTCAGGAACAGATAAATAAGGAATTTTAGCAGGTATAGTTTCTAAGGTAGTTCCTAAAATTCGAGGTAAACTCATTAATGGAATTTGCAGGTGAAAATCTGGTAAAGTTTCACCTTTAACAAATAATTCATCTATTGCTGAGACAGTAGTAAATAATAATTTTAGTCCTGCTTGATTACATTCAACAATTACCCGCCCTCCTAGTTTTTTCACTAGAGGAATATAGCGGATAAATTGAATGGAATCTCCTAATCCTTGTTCGGTATAAACTAACAAAGTTTGACCCTGAAAATTTGAACCATCCCACAGAGGTTGAGAGAAATTACGAGAGCTAAAACCTTTCTTTTGCCAACGCCATTCATATTCATTAAATCCTTGAATAAAATTTCCTTGTTTCAGCAAGATACTTGCCAGACCAAAGTGAGCATTTGCATGATTTTTATCTAATTTCAGAGCTTGTTGATAATATTTTTGAGATTCCACCAGTTTTCCTAGCTCTAAAAATATAAAGCCTAGACCGTTATATGCTTGAGCATAATGTGGTTGAAGTTCAATAGCTTTTTGATAATGTTTAATAGCTGCATCAATTTCCTGTTTATCCTGAAGTGCAACAGCTAAATTATTATGAGTTTGAGCATAATTAAGATTAACTTTTAATGACTCTTGATAATAAGCGATCGCCCGCTCTATTTCACCTGCTTGATAAGCACATAAACCCAAAATTCCTAAAGCTCGAAAATTATGGGGCTGCTTTTGAATAATATTTTGACAAATATTTGCTGTTTCTTGAAAGTTTCCCGACTTGTATTCTGCCAAAGCTTGTTTTATCTGAGCAGCGGTAAATTTTGTCTCCCTAATTTTTGGCATTTGCTCCGCAGAATAATCATGCACTAGGTATTTTTTTAAACTTTCCCCAACTTGTTCAAATACATTCTCCCAATCTCCTATTTTAGCCTGTCTAAATAATCGCGCTGTCGGATACCAAGGACTATCATTTCTATCTAACATCCATCGCCAATCAGAATCAAAATTTAATATTACCCAAACTGATTTACCTAATGCTCCTGCTAAATGAGCAATAACTGTATCTATTGTTATTACTAAATCTAATTGTTGGATCGCTGCTGCTGTATCAGCTAAATCATTAAAAGATGAAGCATTATTATATACTTGAGTTTGAGAGTTCAGCCATTCTAAATCTGTTGGAGATACTTCCTTTTGTAAAATATAAAAATTAGCTTTACCTATACTGATAATTTCCTGTAAATATTCAACTGGGCAAGAGCGTTTTTGACTGGTGTTAGCGTTACTACTTGTTTGCCAACATATCCCTACTTTGAGATTTTTTTCAGGAGCAGGTGGGATGGCAAAATTGGTTAACTTTGGTACAGATAAATAAGGAATTTCAGCAGGTATAGTTTCTAAGGTAGTTCCTAAAATTCGAGGTAGACTCATCAATGAAATTTGCAGGTGAAAATCTGGTAAACTTTCACCTCTAATAAATAATTCATCAATTCCTGAAACAGTCGTAAATAATAATTTCAACCCAGCTTGATTAAGTTCAACAATGACACGCCCTCCTAATTTTTTTACTAGAGGAATATAGCGAATAAATTGAATGGAATCTCCCAAACCTTGTTCAGTATAAACTAACAAAGTTTTGCCCTGAAAATTTGAGCCATCCCACACAGGTTGAGAGAAATTAGGAGCACTCAAACCTTTCTTTTGCCAGCGCCATTCATATTCATTAAATCCTTGAATAAAATTTCCTTGTTTCAGCAAGATACTAGATAAACTAAAGTGTGCATTGACATGATTTTCATCTAATTTAATAGCCTCTTGATAATATTTTTGAGATTGGGTAAGTTTTCCTAGCTCTAAAAATATACTCCCTAAACTATTATATGCTTCAGCATAATTTGGCTTAAGTTCAAGGGCTTTTTGATAATGATCAATAGCTGCCTCAAATCGACCTTGATATTGCAAAATATTTCCTAAATTATACCATGCCTCAGCATAATTAGGACGCAATTTAATTGCAGTTTGATAGTGATTAAGTGCAGCATCAATTTCCTGATTATTTTTAAGTGCAACAGCCAAATTATTATGAGTTTTTGCATAATTAGGATTAATTTTTAAAGATTTTTGATAATAAGCGATCGCCTGTTTTATTTCATTCTTTTGATAAGCACATATACCCAAAAGTTCTAAAGCTAAAAAATTATTAGGCTGTCTTTTTATAATCTTATGGCAAATATTTGTTGCTTCTTCCCAGTTTCCTAATTGGTATTTTTTGAAAGCTTGTTTGATTTCACTATCATCAAATTTTATATCCATAGTTTTTGATATTTGCTTTTGAGGATAACTATTCTCCAGGAAATGTTTTAAATTATCTTTCACCTGTTCAAATACATTATCCCAATCTCCTATTTTAGCCTGTCTAAATAATCGCGCTGTCGGATACCAAGGACTATCATTTCTATCTAACATCCATCGCCAATCAGACACAAAAGGTAATAAAATCCAAACTGGTTTACCTAATGCTCCTGCCAAGTGAGCAATAACTGTATCTATTGTAATTACTAAATCTAATTGTTTTATTGCTGCTGCTGTATCAGCTAAATTCTTAAAAGATGAACCTAAATTATATACTTGAGTTTGACAGTTCAGCCATTCTAAATCTGTTGGAGATACTTCCTTTTGTAAAATATAAAAATTAGCTTTACCTATACTGAGAATTCCCTCTAAATATTCAACTGGGCAAGAGCGTTTTTGACTGGTGTTAATGTTACTCTTTGTTTGCCAACATATGCCGATTTTGAGATTTTTTTCTGGAGCAGGTGGCATCTGAAAATCAGTAGATTCAGGAACAGATAAATAAGGAATTTTAGCAGGTATAGTTTCTAAGGTAGTTCCTAAAATTCGAGGTAAACTCATTAATGGAATTTGCAGGTGAAAATCTGGTAAAGTTTCACCTTTAACAAATAATTCATCTATTGCTGAGACAGTAGTAAATAATAATTTTAGTCCTGCTTGATTACATTCAACAATTACCCGCCCTCCTAGTTTTTTCACTAGAGGAATATAGCGGATAAATTGAATGGAATCTCCTAATCCTTGTTCGGTATAAACTAACAAAGTTTGACCCTGAAAATTTGAACCATCCCACAGAGGTTGAGAGAAATTACGAGAGCTAAAACCTTTCTTTTGCCAACGCCATTCATATTCATTAAATCCTTGAATAAAATTTCCTTGTTTCAGCAAGATACTTGCCAGACCAAAGTGAGCATTTGCATGATTTTTATCTAATTTCAGAGCTTGTTGATAATATTTTTGAGATTCCACCAGTTTTCCTAGCTCTAAAAATATGTTCCCTAAACCGTTATATGCTTGAGCATAATTTGGCTTAAGTTCAAGGGCTTTTTGATAATATTCAATGGCAGCTTCAAGTTGAGATTCTGTAAGTTTTCCTAGCTCTAAAAATATGTTCCCTAAACCGTTATACGGTTCAGCATAATTTGGTTGAAGTTCAATAGCTTTTTGATAATGTTTAATGGCTGTTTCAAGTTGCTGGTTCTCCTTCAGTGCCAGACCCAAATTACTATGGATTTCGGCATTATTTTGATTCAGTTTCACAGCTTGATCAAAGTAGGCAAATGCTGCTTTTGCTTGCCCCTCTAAACCAGCAATAACCCCTAATAAATTCAGCAACTGCCAATTTTCTGTATCTCTTTCTAAGATTTGATGGCAGATTTTTTTCGCTAATTTTAAATTTCCTTTTTGATAATTCTTTACTGCGGAGTTAAAAAGATTTTCTAATGTCTGATTTTCCATAAATTTAGCCTACTTACAAAATTGTTAATTCAAATTAGTTAGAGTAGCGGAATTAAATTTTTAAATTTGTAGCTATTATTATAGTAGTCCTATTTTGGTTATGTAAAAAATAACGTTGAAAAACGCAACAGCTCTGAAAAACAATATACAAACGGAGTAACAGCTTCAGAGTTTTTATCTATTTTTTGAGTTTTTACAGCCTATTTAGAATTGCTATAGAGTCTTTCCAGACGGACAATTAATAATGTTGATTTAATCAACTATCTCCTGTCGTTAAGTTTTGCAGAATTACCCCATACCTAAGAACTATAATTTAAGACTTAAAACCTACTATACTTTTAAAATATGTGGCAATCTACTCAAGGCATTCCCAATATTCCCGATCTTACTCATCCCCAAGAATTAATTGAATTTGGCAATCACATTCTGAAACTATCTCTGATATTAATTATTTTCATTGGTTTCTTTGGTTTAAGTATAGCTATTATCAGTTTTACTATCCGTAATCAAAAATCAGAACCAAATATTTTGATTAATGAATTAGTGTCTCAATATTCAAGTTTACTGAAAAAGCTGCCACATCTAATTCTAGTTTTAATTTTGTTAGTGGGAGGATTTTTTCTCTGTTCAACTATCAGTAATCGTTATCATCATTGGGAACAAGCAAAAATTGCCAAAATTGCTGCGGGTGTGGCAGGAGAACGCCTCGAACAAATGGCTCCAAAAGTTCGTTATGTAGTAGAAGAACCATATACATATTATCAGTGGATTGATAATAAACAGGTTGAAGTTCAAAGTACGAGAAATGTCGATAAATATCTCAGAATAAATTCCTCATAAATTGAAGTAAATATTAATCAAGCTAAAGACGTTCAAAATCTTAAAGCTATTTATGTTGCAGATTTTTCCGCAGAATATCAAGTTACTAAATTTTTCTGTAATCCCCCCTGCCTTTGATGGTAACTTTTTGAGGGTTTTGGGCGTGATATCTAGCACTTTTTTCAACTCAAAAGAGGCTTGATACCAATTTTCAAAAAGAATGTTACGAATAGTAAGAACGATAAAAAGATTTTACAGGAGATGTCCCTTTGAAAAAAAAGATAATTTACGACCTAAAAAATCGTATTAAAGGCATTCCCATAGGACTCCTGACTTCTGACTCCTAAGAAATACTCTAGATATTTGTAGCAAACATTTATAAATTTGGTTTTAAACCTTAATTATTTGGTAATTTTTTTTTTTTCAAACACAATTATTGGTTGAAAATACTCAGTTTTTTCACCCTTAATATCATGTCCGAAGGCAATCGTTTGTGCAAACCAAAAGGTTATTTCAGTTATCAGTATCTCTACCTGTTTGCACAGCATTACGCAGGAAAGTCAGAGGCTTAAAATCTTGAACTTTATTTTTTTATTCCCTTGAAAGGGGGAGGGTTCAGACCTTATTATTTGATGAATATCTACAGGAAATTTAAGTTTTTTTCTTGCTCAATACCCTTCCTCCTTCTTCCTTTATTAGTTGAAAATCATCAGTTTTTTTCACCCTTAATATCATGTCCGAAGGCAATTATTTGTGTAAACCCAAAGGTTATTTCAGTTATCAGTACCTCTACTTGTTTGCCCAGCATTCCGCAGGAAAGTCAGGGGTTTGAAATATTGAACTTTATTTTTTTTATCCCCATTTTTTTATCCCCTTGAAAGGGGGAGGCTTCAGACCTTATTCTTTGGTGAATATCTACAGGAAATTTAAGTTTTTTCTTGCTTAATAACCTTCCTCCCTCTTCCCTCTTCCCTCTTCCCTCTTCCTTCTTGCTTTAATTGATAACTAATGCCTGCATCTTTCATTCTTTTTAATGCTGCATAAATCCGCTCTTCTTCCACTGTTAACGCAATACGAAAAAACCCTTCTCCAGAAGCACCATATCCATTTCCAGGAGGCACGATAATGCCACATTTGTCTAACAATAAGTTAACAAATTCTTGAGACGTATAATTTTTGGGAACCGGAACCCATACATATAAACTTGCTAAATTAGGTTTAATCGGCCACCCTAAAGATTGTAAACCTTCTATTAGAATATCTCTTCGCTTTTGGTAAACAGCTACTAAACTTTGCAACTCTTCTTCAGTAGTAGAAAAAGCAGCGATCGCCGCTTTTTGAATTGCTTTAAATACTCCAGAATCTACATTAGATTTAACTTGACTTAATCCTTTTATTCCTAAACTATTTCCTACTACAAAACCAATTCGCCATCCTGTCATATTGTAAGACTTAGATAAACTATGAAATTCAATTGCTACATCTTTTGCACCAGGAATTTGTAATATACTAGGAGGTTTATAACCTTCATAAGCCATTTCAGAATAAGCATGGTCGTGACATAGTAATATGTCATAATGGCGACAAAAGTTTACTAATTCCTGAAAAAAATCTAAATTAGCTGTCGCACCAGTAGGATTATTAGGATAATTCACCCACAACAATTTTGCTTTTTGAGCCACTTCTTGAGGAATAGTCTTTAAATTTGGCAACCAATTTTCACTCTGAAGCTGCATTGGATAGGGTTGACCCTCCGCAAAAATTGTTGAGGTGCGATAAACTGGATAGCCAGGGTCAGGAATTATGGTATAATCCCCTGGGTTGACAAAAGCTAGGAAAGTATTGTGAATTGACTCTTTAGAACCTATTGAAGAAATTACTTCTGTTTCTGGGTTTAAATCTTCAATGGCAAACCGACGTTTCATCCAATCTGCTGCTGCTTGTCTATATTCCTTTATACCTTTGTAGGGCGGATAATGATGATTGGTAGAGTCTTGAATTGCCTCATGCATTGCCTGGATAATATGTTTTGGTGTGGGTCGATCTGGATCTCCTGCCCCCAAATTAATGATGTCAACTCCTCTTTCAACTAATTCATTCCGTTTACGGTCAATTTCAGCAAAGAGATAAGGTGGTATTCGTTCTAACCTTTTGGCAAGCTGCATGGTGATTTATATAGACTCCTGAACTAAGTTAATCTACAATAGCAAAGTGTATCTTATCAAATTAAACAGGAGTCAGGAGTTTTTCCAAGTCAAAAGTAAAAATTTAAAAATGTTCAGATTTTTTTTATTCTTGTAGATTTAATTAAAATTATTATCTAACAAATTAGAATTTACTGAATAGACTATTCTTTACAACAAAAGCTTTTTATTCTTTTAGATTAAAAAGCTTTTGTTGACGGAATGCTCCGCAAACTGTTTAGATTTCTACTGAAACCAAGAGAAAGATAATTTATAGCATAAGCAAGAAGGAATCAGGAAAAATCTTACGTTGTCTGAGTTTTAAGTTTTCGATTTTTCCGCCTCCTTTCCTTAGGACTGCTATAAAATATATTTCAACCCAAACTATTAGTTGAAAACTATTTACAAAATCCTAAAACAATTACAAATCAAAAATGATTGACTGTCAGATGTGCGTCTTACATTCTGAGGAAACCTCGCCAATTAGCACTCGCTTTTAAATGCATGACTTTTAACTTCCGGGTAGCGACACTAGGATGTGGAGAGCAAGTGCTGTGAAAAAGGTATGGAGGGAATAGTAAAGGAGGGAAAGCAGTATTAAATAGTAGCAAACACAAGGATATAAGTACTCAATCTGCCCGCTTTTTTTAATAAGAAAAAACCTCAATCTATAATTTACATCTCAAATATAGCGTTTCTCAAGTTACTGAGGTACAGTTGTTTTTCTTCTTTTCTACTCCCTACTCCCTACTCCCTACTCCCTACTCCCTAAAAAAAATAAATTTTGTACCTCATGCTTCTTGGGAATTGCTTTGAAGAAGGAGACAGGAGACAGGAGACAGGAGACAGGAGACAGGAGGAAAATTACATGGGGATTCTCACCCCAAGTAATTTTGAACACCGTGTAGACGGTGGGGTATTAAACCCACAAAGAAAATGATAAAAATACTATAGTTATTAAATATATTGATAATTTTACCAAAAATTTAACTGTGAGTTATATTAAATCTCATTAATTAGCCATAATAAAAATTTTCTTCTTTATGAGAGATAATATTCTTCAAACTTCCCCTTGTTCTCTACTCCCTACTTCCTACTCTCTAAATTTTTTATTGTGGTTATTTAAAGAGACATAATATTAGAGGTTATTGAATTTGACTAAAGTTATACCAAATATGATTACTATAGACCAAGTATATTATGGAAAAAAGCTTGATAGAGATGGATTATAGTAGACTTTTGTCTGGTCTATCTCAACTGGATTTAGTGATGAAAAATTTTTATGAAAACTTATTAAGCTTAGAACTGTTAATGATGTAGAGAAGATAGCATGAAAATAACAAATAAAGAATTAATCAACACTCAAAATCTCAACCTAATACACCTAACTTATGCTTCTTAAATTTATCTCCAACTACATAAAATAAATCTACTTCACAAAATCTAGATAAAATATCAAAATTATATATAAAATTCAGATTTATGCACCCTAACAAAAAATATAATCATAATTCAACTAACTCACTAGACTCAGATACAATCAACTAAATAATTATACCCATTAAAGCATTTATTTTTCAAAGACCAAGGCTATCTATCAAAGACTTACATAATATACCAAATACCAACAATTGATAGATGTTAGATATCAGTTAAACATCTGAAATTTTCAACCATAATAAAATTCAAATGATTTGCAGTTTATATACTGGGAACAAGCTGGACTCTGCCTGCATCCATCTCCTCCATTAATAATTCTAATGCTTCATAATCTACATCAGAAATATAGCCAAGTCGTGTCAACTCTAAGTTGATTTGATTTTCGATTTCAGGAGTCAGTCTGCGAAAATAAAGAGCTTTAGATACAAGTTTCTGAATCATACATTTTGGTTCCATTGCTAATAGAAAAACCCTACATAATTAAATTCTCTGCTAAATGCTTACTCTTGTAGGTGATCTAATCCTAGACAAGAGAGTGATATGAATCATTTGGACTTGAAATTAGCAGTAACTTGTCATCTGTAAATCAGAATTTCACAGTAGTGGCGTGACACAGCTAAAATGGTGGATTAGATGGGGAGATGGGGAGATGGGGAGATGGGGAGATGGTAGATAAAGACACTAGAAACAAAAATCTATTACACAGTTTTAGGCGTGTCACGCCAGTAGTAAGTTTTTGGTGTTATCTTGAAATATGGGCATTGCTGATTTGAGGTACGATATCATGTCAGGATAAGAGCGCGAGTAAAAAACTTTCTCCTTCTACTACTGTTTCTTCTTCTTTCTTCCCTCCTGACTCGGTCCTTCCCTTCCTGGGAGAGGTTAGGGGTGGGTTGACTCCTAAGTAATTAAGATTAATATCATACACATATTTCAGCAACGCCGAAATATGTGTGTCCAAAAAATACAAGTTAGGTACGAATAGTGGCAGTAGCAGTAGAGAATTTACTAACATCCGAAATATTAAAACCTGCTCGTTACCTTGGTAATGAGTTGGGAGCATTCCATAAACCTTGGGACAACACTCAAGTCCACTGGGTACTCACCTATCCAGAAGTTTATGAAGTAGGAGCTTCTAATTTAGGACATATAATTCTTTATAATATCTTAAACTCTCAACCAAAACAACTATGCGATCGCGCATATTTACCCGCTCCAGACTTAGCACAGAAATTACGAGCTACAGATACCCCACTATTTGCTGTTGAATCAAGGCGATCGCTCACTGACTTTGATATTCTAGGATTTAGCCTCAGTTATGAACTAGGAGCTACAAATATTTTAGAGATGCTAAGTTTGGCAGGTATTCCCCTCACTTGGCAAGAACGAAAATTAACGTCCCACTCTCCTCAAGCACAACAAACCTATCCCTTAATTTTTGCAGGTGGTCAAACAGCAACTTCAAACCCAGAACCCTATGCAGACTTTTTTGACTTTATTGCTTTAGGAGATGGAGAAGAGTTACTGCCAGAAATTGGACTAATAGTCGAGCAAGGGAAAACTAATGGATTAACTAGAGAAGAATTACTCTTAGATTTAGCCCAAATTCCTGGGGTGTATGTGCCACAATTTTATGAAATGGCTAAAGATGGTTCTGTATTCCCCATTCGTAAGGATGTGCCAGAAAAAATATTGCGCCGAGTGGCCGCTCCCATGCCAGCTTATTCTATAGGTTTAGTTCCTTATGTAGAAACAGTCCATGACCGACTGGTAATAGAAGTACGACGTGGATGCACCAGAGGATGTCGCTTTTGTCAACCAGGAATGTTGACTCGACCAGCAAGAGATGTAGAACCAGAAGAAATAGTAGATACTATCGAAAAGGGTTTGAGAGCTACTGGACATAATGAGTTTTCTTTACTTTCCCTAAGTTGTTCTGATTATCTAGCATTGCCAGCAGTGGGCACTGAAATTAGAAATCGCCTCAAAGATGAAAATATTTCTCTATCTCTACCCAGTCAAAGAGTTGATAGATTTGATGAAAATATTGCCAATATTATTGGTGGTACGAGGCAAAGTAGTTTGACCTTTGCACCAGAAGCAGGCACCCAAAGAATGCGGGACATTATTAATAAGGGATTGACAAATGAAGAACTTTTGCGAGGAGTCAAAACCGCTTATGAACAAGGTTGGGATAAAGTTAAGCTCTATTTTATGATTGGTTTACCTGGTGAAACTGATGCGGATGTATTGGGTATTGCAGAAACAGTTCATTGGTTACAACAAGAGTGTAGGACTAAAGGTCGGAAGAAACTACAGGTGACTCTGACAATTTCCAACTTTACTCCAAAACCTCATACACCTTTTCAGTGGCATTCTGTCTCAGTAGCTGAATTTGAACGTAAGCAAGAATTACTGAAGGCAGAATTTAGAAGAATGAAAGGTGTAAAGGTAAATTATACCGATGTTCGTATCTCAGCAATGGAAGACTTTCTAGGTAGAGGCGATCGCCGTCTAGCATCCGTAATTCGCCGTGCTTGGGAACGAGGAGCAGGAATGGACTCTTGGTGGGAAAGTTTGGACAGAGCTTTTGCTGCATGGAGTGAAGCTATTGCAGAATCAGACTTGAGTTGGAAATATCGCCAAGTAGAAAATGGTGAGTGGAATGTATTTCATAATACAGAAAATTCTACTGAAATTACTTCTGCTCAAAATTTATCATCTCGACTTGACCAAGCTCTACCTTGGGATCATATAGAGACTGGAATTGATAAAAATTGGCTCAAAGAAGATTTACACAAAGCTTTAGCAGCAATAACTGTTCCGGACTGCTTTTTCGCAACTTGTTCTCATTGTGGTGTATGTGGTCCAGATTTAGGTCATAATATTGTAGTCCCGCCTTTGCCTATTCCAGAATTTGATGGTCAATTTGTGCCAAACCAGAATAAGGTACAACGTCTAAGAGTGTGGTTAGGGAAGTTGGGAGAAATGGCTTTAGTTAGTCATTTAGATTTAGCTCGACTATTCGCTCGTGCAGTTCGTCGCAGTTCTATACCTATTGCTTTTTCAGGCGGATATCATCCAAGTCCACGAATTATTCCGGCTAGTGCTTTATCTCTTGGAACAACTAGCACAGGAGAAATTGTGGATTTTGAGTTGACAGAACCAATGGATGTGGTAACATTTCAAAATAAATTGGGAGCTGCTTTACCAACGGATATACCCATATATAAGGTTGAAGAAGTAGAGGTAAAGAGTCCTTCTGTATCTCAGATATTAGAGAAAGCAGAATATGTTTTGAAGGTCCGGAAAATAGCTGAATCTTCAGAAAATTTAACAGAAAATTTCTACAATCAAACAACTGAAGAAAAGCCAAATTGGCAAAAGTGGGTAGAGGTAATTAATAATAGTGAGTCAATTCTGTGGGAACAAACAACTAAGTCAGGCAAAGTAAAAGTTATTAACTTACGCGATCGCTTATTTGAGTTGGAGTATATAGAGTATTCAACCACTGATATTTTTTCTTTAGAAACGAAATGGGACGCTAAAATATATGGCATTCTTCGTTATGTAGGAAGTTATCAGAATGATGGAACTTTACTACGACCACAACATATAATTTATATGCTGGAACAAGTAAGCAAACAGGAGTTTGAATTACTGCATTCTCACCGGAAAAAGTTGTTTTTGAGGTGATATAAATTAAATAAGAATCTATAGTTAGGTTTTTGTTTTTTTTAGTGTCAGAATTGATAAAATTACTTTACAAAGGAGGAAAAAGGTAAGAAGGTATAAGTTGGAATAGAAATCCTACAAATAAATGATCGGGATTTAAATCAGGAAACCTTTACTCTCTTATCTTTCCTAAGCATTCAGCCGTCAGCTATTAATTTTGGTAAAGGTAAAAGCAACCTTTGAAATTGAGTTTGAATAAAAGTTGCTGCCAAAGTCCCTTTCCTGAACCTTAGAAGTAATTATTCATTACTAACTGCTGTTTGCGTAGCATTCGGAAGGAAGTGCTGACTTACTAATAGTTGAATGCTTACTGTCTTTCTAAACCTAAAAAACATTTTTTACCTTGATTCACTAATGAATTTAGTTCCGCTCTAATATAGAGTTTACAGCAAAAATATACCTGATTATTTATGCCTCTAGCAAAGCTGACTTAACGTATTTCTTTAGGTCATAAAAAACGCTGTAATTTCATTCAAATCACAAAAATGTGAATCATAAGCAATACAATTTAGATTGATATAGAACCGATCAAAAAATGAAGATTTGTAAAAAAATTGGATTATTTTGAGTGTGAATAATTGAAAATACAATAAGATATAAGTTGGTAGAAGTATTCAACTGGGTAAGGGTAAACTGAAGCTTAAACTACTCAACACCAGACCAAGCATTATCAAAAAAAAAGAGGCGTTAGTGAATTAGTGTATGATATTCATTTTAATTACTTAGGAGTCAGGAGTCAGGAGTCAGGATTAAGAATAAAGAAAAGTGCTTTTCAGTCAATCTAAATAAAGACAGTATCTAATCTTGCCATTCAAAGAATTACTCTTAATTTACCTAAATTACTGATTTCATATCTCAAATCACCAACGCCAAAAAAGAAGTAAAATTTACCGAAAAAACAAGCATTGTAGTGAATATTCAAGATTACAAATAACCTAAATAACACCAAAGGTGACTTAATCCATAGCGCCACATTTTTATTAAGCAATAGAGGGAATTGAATGCCAAAGCAAATAATTATTGCCGAGCAACATAGAATTGCTGCGGTATTTTCTGAAGACCAAATACAAGAACTTGTCGTTGCCACAGGCAGCCACCAAGTTAGTGATATATACCTAGGAGTTGTAGAAAATGTACTACCAGGGATAGATGCAGCATTTGTAAACATTGGAGACCCCGAACGCAACGGATTTATTCATGTTAGCGATTTAGGGCCATTAAGATTAAAGCGTTCTTCCGGTGCAATAACAGAACTACTTACACCCCAACAGAAAGTCCTGGTGCAAGTGATGAAAGAACCCACTGGGACAAAAGGACCACGCTTAACAGGCAACATAACTCTACCAGGCCGCTATTTAGTCCTAATGCCTTATGGACGGGGTGTCAACCTATCCCGACGTATTAGTTCTGAAAACGAAAGAAATCGCCTCAGAGCATTAGCGATTTTAATCAAACCAGCAGGAATGGGACTATTAGTCCGTACTGAAGCAGAAGGAATGGAAGAAGAAGCAATTCTAGAAGATTTAGAACTATTGCAGCAACAGTGGGAAACAGTCCAAACGGAGGGGAACTCTAATAGAGCACCTGCACTACTAAATCGTGATAGTGACTTTATTCAACGAGTGCTGCGAGATATGTATAGCACAGATGTAAATCGGATTGTAGTGGACTCCAATGAGGCAGTGAAGCGAGTCAAAAAACACCTGCTTAACTGGAGCGGGGGCAAACCACTACAAGTTTTAATTGACTATCATAGCGATCGTATCCCGATTCTAGAATATTTCCGGGTTAATGCAGCCATTCGAGAAGCTCTTAGACCTAGAGTAGACTTACCATCTGGTGGTTACATTATTATCCAACCTACTGAAGCACTAACTGTGATAGATGTCAACTCCGGTTCCTTCACACGCTCCGCTACAGCTCGTGAAACAGTACTTTGGACAAATTGTGAAGCAGCTACAGAAATAGCCCGTCAGTTACGCCTGCGTAATATTGCTGGAGTCATTATTGTGGACTTTATTGATATGGACTCACGGCGAGACCAATTGCAAGTTCTTGAACACTTTAATCAAGTTCTCAAAGCTGATAAAGCGAGACCTCAAATAGCTCAGTTATCAGAATTGGGGTTAGTTGAGTTGACTCGTAAACGTCAAGGTCAAAATGTATATGAACTTTTTGGTCGTACTTGTCCTAGCTGTAATGGATTAGGACATTTAGTTCGTTTACCAGGGGAATCAGAAATTCCGATGGAGGAAGTTAATTTGTCTGTGGTTAGTCGTACCCCAGAGGTCGAAGAAACTATGAGACCAACTATTGCTCCTCCAACTTTGGTAACAGCAACTCAAACTTCTACTGGGGAGACTACACAAGGATATCAAGAAGTAGAGTCTACTAATCATTCCTCAGATTTAGAATTGTTGAATCACCCTAGTTATCAAGAATCTAACCGACGGCGACGACGGCGACGAGTAGGAGTCGGTGAAACAATGCAAGATGAATCATTAGAATTGCAAGAAAGAGAAATGGGCACAGATATGGAATATCCTATGCTTTCAGAAGGATATCCACTAACAACACCTAATCGACGCCCGGGAAGAGAGATAATTAGACCTATTACTGAACCTCCAGAGATAGTGACAGTAGAAATGACACCTGATGAGCAAGATGTTTATGCTTTGATGGGTATTTCTCCAATAACACTTTTAGAGGAGGGAACGGTTAAAAATCCTAAATCAGTAATTATTTCTATTCAGGAACCTGGGGAGAATAGTGTTAGAGAAACAACAGAAAAAAAAGAAGATGTTGAGCTTGAGTCAGAAGTAGAGTACGAAGAGGAAGATAACGATGAAGAACCGCAATTAGAAGTAGAGGAGGTTGATTCATCAATGTCTTTAGAGTCAGAAGATCAAAGTGATTTTGATAGTGATGAGGAAAATGGTCAATACGAGGCAGAATTGAGTGATTCAGATGTCGATCTCAGTTCAGATAGCAATGACTCTGATGATTCAGGGCCAATTAGGCGTCGTCGTCGTCGTTCTTCGGCAGCTACAGAAGAATAAACAGAATTTATATTTATAGTAGGGAACAGGGAACAGTGTTCAACAATTAATAATTAATAATTAATTAATAATTAATTATTAATTATTACCTCTCCTTGAAAAGAAGAGGATTGACGCAAAAGGGAAAATTTTTTCTCCTTTAAATGAGAGGCTTTAAACCTTAATTATTCGGTAAAAGCTTTTCTCTGTCTCAAGTTCATCATCAATCTCTATCAAACACCAACTCGTTCCTTGCTATATCTATAAACCTCAGTTCTGTAATACCAATTTTAAAAAAAGTGCCACGCTTAAGTGACACTTCAGTTATTAAGTAATTAACATCTAATGAATAATTTTTTGAGAATTATTAACCAGTTATTGTTAATTATTCTTATGTTTACCGATAAATTGTGGTCTAAAGCCTATCCTTTTAAGGGGATAAAAAAAAGAGAATATTCCTTATGTCAAGCCTCCTTATTCCAGAGGTACTGATAACTGATAACTGATAACTGAAAAGACTTCTCCCTTACTCCCCTACTCCCCTACTCAAGAATAAATGGTATATCCTGTTAATATAATTGAACCTATCACTGCTGGTGTGGACGAAGTAGGACGTGGAGCATTATTTGGGCCTGTAGTGGCAGCAGCAGTAATTTTGCCAGAATTGGATGATTTGCCATCCCCTCTAGCTTCCCTTTATCAAGGGGGAGAAGTAACAGATAGTAAAAAATTAACAAAAAAGCGTCGTAGTCATTTGGCTAGTGAGATTCAAGCTATAGCTTTGGATTGTAAAATTGGTATAGCTTCCGTGCGCGAGATTGACCGTTTGAATATTTTACAAGCTTCTTTATTGGCTATGAAGCGAGCTGTCCTCAAGTTGAAATATAGGCCAAACTTGGTTTTGGTTGATGGGAATCAGCAAATTAAAGATTTATCTATACCTCAGAAAGTCATTGTTAAAGGAGATAGTAAGTGTTTAGCGATCGCTGCTGCAAGTATTGTGGCTAAAGTTTGGCGAGATACATTGATTATACGTTTAGCAAAAAAGTATCCTGTTTATGACTTGACTAATAACAAAGGTTATGGTACTCATAAGCACAAGCAAGGAATATTAAATTATGGGCTATCGCCTCAACACCGTCTCTCGTTTAGTCCTTGTCAGCTTTCCCTATTTACTGTTTAGTTCTAGAAATTATACACAACTAAAGCAAACACCAACTCCACCAGCATTTTTCTGGATAGCATTTTTCTGGATAAATTTAATTTCACCTCCTTCAATGGCCTTTTGAATAGCTGTTGAGGTGATTTGGAACAGATTTACTAACTTCTGGCTCAAAACCTACTGGACTGACAAAGCTAGAATAGTGCATTAGCTGTTTTGATGTAACTCTTGTTCTGCAAAAGTTTAAGCATTTTTTTTTAGCAACATTTAAGGCGTGTCAATCCAGTAGTGGACTGTTTCATCTTAAATGTTGCAATAGCAAATTTTTAAGAGATAACTTCCTCTAGCTAAAATGACAAATCTAATGCACTATTTTAGCTCAAACAGTCCATTAGGGTGCGTTAGACGTCTAAAATATAATCTGTGAATAGTATTTTACAATCCGTCACAACACACCATTTTAGATGTGTCAATCCACTACTGGAATTATTACTTTTAAAGAGTGCATTAGCTTTTTGAGTTTAATTTCTATTCTGGCAAAGTTTGAGCATTTTTTCCAAAGCAACATTTAAGAGTGGTCATTCCACTACTAATGTTGTTCTTGCTACATTGCCTGATGAAAAATAAATTGTTATCAAGATACAATAATCAAGGAGATAGATTCCTCAAAAATTTAAACAATAACGAACGACAGCAAATAGGAAAAAACCTATTTTAAGGGAATAGCAAATCAAAAAATTCAAGAAAAGATTAGATTTAAGACTATCACATGGTGGTGTTTATTAAGAGTAATAAAGTTGCTCGTTGCATACAAAAAGTAAAGAATAATCGAAAAAATTGGGCATTAAAAGGGGATAATAATTTTGAAAATCAGATTTGCCACGTCAATTTTTTACATAAAAAGTAGCACAAATCTCAGTGTGTTATCGGTATTTATAGTCTATAAATCATCATAATTTAACTGAGACGAAAGCAAAATTTAATTGAATCAATCAAGCATAAGTATTTGATGAAGTCAGATAATTAGGGTTTGCTGAAAAAGTCTTATGGGTGAGGGTAGGAGACAGGAGACAGGAGACAGGAGACAGGAGAAAAGGGAATGAACGAGGAGGTAGCAGTAAGAATTGTCCTTTGATTTTTCTGCCTAACTATGCGCCTAAAATACGCTCCTTTTTGAGCATGAAGAGCTGAAAATCAGGCACTTTTTTCGATCCCAAAAAGGCGAAAACCTTTATCTGTAAATACTTTTAGATTTAATCAGCAAGCCCTAATTAGTCAGGGTCATTGCCTACTGACTAATGTACGTCGCCAATCAGACTGCTCCCCTAAATGACTACTGACTACTTGCCATTTATACTAAGTTTTGAAGTGCGGAATTTAGGTTAAAAATTTTAGACAAAATAGATGGTAAAATATGAATCAAAAATTCTCAATAAAGTGATGTTTAAAATAAAAAAAAATTGTAAATAGAGGTAAGTAAAGATTCAATAAAAAGAATTATAAAAAAGCTGAATATGAAATGGGAAATAATTAAAATAGGAATAAGTAAGACTCCTAATGAATAGGAATAATCAGAAAGAATAACTTTGAAAAGTTGCTAAAGCAAAATAATTAATTTCCTAAGATTAATGAAATTTAAGGAATCAGGGAAAAAGGGAAAATATGATTTAACGCAAAATAAATAAAGTGCGCCTATACTAAAAATTAGTATCAAGAAAAGAATGCAATGATTGGTCCTAGCTCTGATGGTTTATCTTATTTATTAGATAACAATCCTAATAACTTTATTGTACCCCTAAATTTACTGACTCCATACCCAGAAGGTCTAAAAGCTCTAGATGGTAATGATACAGTAATAGGCTCATCAAATCCTGAACTAATTAATGGTAATAAAGGCAACGACAACCTATTTGGTGGGGACGGTTCTGATACTTTACGAGGAGGTAGAGATAATGATTTGATTTATGCTGAACAAGGTAACGATTTAATTTTTGGAGAAATTGGTAGCGATACAATTTATGGAGAAATTGGTAACGATACAATGTTTGGGGGTAAAGAAAACGATATTTTATTAGGTGGAGATGGTAACGATCTAATTTCTGGAGACTTAGGAAAAGATACATTAATTGGAGGAGTTGGCAATGACACATTTGTGCTGCGAGAACCTCAAAATAATAATATAGATACGGCAGATATTATTGATGATTTTGATGCTAATTTTGACAGAATTAAAATACCAGAAAATTTAACAGAAAATGATATCTTATTAACAGCAGATTCTTTATCGGGGGATACATTAATTCAGGTTCAGACAAATGGTTTAATTTTAGCAAGAATTAAAGCAATATCTGACACACAACTTGTTGAAAGTCGCTTGATTTTTGATAATACTATAAGTATAAATGAAGTTCCACAAACAGCTAGTTCTATACAGTCAAGCTTTAACAGTACTTTTGGATATGGTTTAGTTGATGCCTCAGCAGCAGTGGCCAGTGCTACTGGAGCTGCCCCTTTTCCAGATATTCCAGATATCGGCGGAAATCAGTGGGGACTAGATTTAGTCAAAGCACCAGAAGTTTGGAATCAAGGTTTTCAGGGAGAAGGTATTGTGGTAGCTGTCATTGATAGTGGTGTAGATAATACCCATCCTGAATTAACAGGCCAAATGTGGAGCAATAGCGGTGAAATTCCCAATAATGGTATTGACGATGATGACAATGGTTATATAGATGATACCTGGGGTTGGGATTTTGTAAGTAATGATAGTGACCCAATGGATGAAGAAAGTCATGGAACTCATATCGCAGGTACAATTGCTGCGAAGAGAGATGGAGTAGGAACAACTGGAGTAGCTCCAAATGCTAAAATTATGTCTCTCCGGGTACTAAATGATGAAGGGGTGGGTAAGGTTAGCGATGGAATATCAGCCATTCTCTATGCTGTTAACAATGGAGCAGATGTAATTAACTTTAGTTCTGGTGGGAGAAATTTAGTCCCCAGTGAACTCGATGCTATTCGTTATGCTGCTGATAGAGGTGTTGTATTTGTTTCTGCGGCAGGTAATGGTAGTTTAAGCAGTCCTGATTATCCAGCAAGATTAGCTAATGAATATGGAATTGCAGTTGGGTCAGTAGATCGAAATGCCCAATTTTCTTCTTTTTCTAATAAAGCTGGAGGTGAACTGGATTATGTTGTGGCCCCAGGAGGAGATGGTTTTCCTGAAGATGCAGGAGATATTTATGGACCTGTAGCTCCTTCAATAACAGGTAACTTATACAGTTTTTTTGCTGGCACTTCTATGGCAACACCCCATGTTGCAGGTGTAGCAGCTTTAATTAAACAGGCTAATCCTAGTTTATCTGCTGAGGCAATTGAGAATATAATTATTGAGACTGCTAATCCTACGACTGTTAGTGTTTAACCTATGCCAGATGTAGAATATAACACTATAGCACTACGCAAATAGGGTGCGGAGATTCTCCTATTTCCTATAGGTACTTTGATATTTTTGAGGGTAAAAATAGTTCAAACCCTTACAGGACAAAGGAAATACATCAATAGGCTCAAAATTCCTCTTTGGGTAGCATGACCGAGGAAAACCTAGATAGATCGACAAATAAGCTAATTTGACGTTAAATTATTGCTACGTAAGCTTTTGAGGCTATTTTTCAGATGTTTTTTACTACAGTCTCCCTATTCTCAACTCCCAACTCCCTGCTCCCTATTCCCTTTTCACTTAAATTTATTGTCCTAACCAAAGAACGTACTGCTATACTTTCATATTGCAATAGATTCAACTTGAATTTTAACTACTGACTATTTATAATTGCCGATTGACTGGTGGTATAGGCTAATATTAACTAAGTAGGTATAGTAAATATCTCATATTTCATATGAAATATAAAAAAGAATGATACGAATAATTTAACTGGTTAAAAAACTTTACCCAGAAATGTCGATTTGACTAAAAACAGAGTTTTACTCTAATACATGATATGTAGGCTATTCCTCCTGACTCCTGACTTCTAAATCATGCCTCCTGACTCATTGAAAGAGCTTAATTATAGCGCTGCGCCCAGGGAACAGGCAATAGGGAACACCTCATTTGGGGGAAGAAAAAGCTTGTCAGATAAGACTTTGAGCTATTGAACACCTCCTGGAATTTGTAAATATGCCAGCGAACATTGCTATATTTGTAGCAAAAATTTTAGTATTTCATATAAATATGGGACTATCATAATCCTCATGGTTAATCTTGAGATTAATACAAATCAAAGATTTGTATAAAATCTATCAATAGAGGCACCCAAGTATCCGAAGCGAGAGCCAAATAATTGTCCTTTTCCAAAATTAGTCATCTTTTTCGTAACTAAATTTGCCCTCTATTTCGCTATAAGCTTTATGATCAGGACTGTGTGTGGTGTGAAGTGAAGGAGTAAGATGACTGCCGATAGCCAATTCATCTCTGGCAAGGTAATTAGAGGGTTTACAGGACATGGTTTTCAACCTTTCCTCCCCAGAGATAGACAAAAAAGTCGATTTCTAGAGGGCCTAGAGGTAGGATTTTATAAACGATTATTTGATATCCTGTTTTCTCTGTCGGTTCTCATATTGTTTGCCCCCGTTTACCTGTTTATAGCTTTACTAATTGTCTTTAGCTCACCAGGATCTGTTTTTTATGTTCAAGAAAGAGTGGGTAAAAATCGAAAGCTTTTCCGTTGTTTGAAGTTTAGAACTATGGTGAAAAATGCAGATGAGATGTTAGGAGAAATTATGGAAACATATCCTCATCTGCGCCAAGAATTTCAAGAAAGTTTTAAATTAAAACATGACCCTAGAATTACATGGATAGGTAAATTTCTTAGGGTGACGAGTTTAGATGAATTTCCCCAATTCTGGAATGTTTTGAAAGGTGATATGAGCGTTGTAGGGCCTAGACCATTAGTGGTTGAAGAACTACCAAAATATGGTCATCACATGGATAAAATTCTGACAATCAAACCGGGAATTACAGGTTTATGGCAAGTTTCTGGTCGCAATGATATTCCATATCCTAAGAGAGTTCAAATTGACCTTTTTTATGTAAACTTCAGAAATTTTTGGATAGATATATGGATCATGTTTAAAACAGTTGGTATTGTTGTTTTCCCAAAAAACAATGGTGCTTACTAAGGCTTGTCATTAATGACTAAGTGATTTAAAATCAATTGAAGTTATTACGGGGTTAGAGGTTGATAGTATTTTTCCAACTATTATCTTTCTAACCTACTAACCAAAATTGATCAGCTTAAATAACATCTGTTTTAGTTGCTTGAGAGAAATAGTGTTTTTCAAGGAGTAAAGTTGATAAATATTAACTCAAAATACTTGGTTATGAGAACAATTTTAGGTTAGTCTAGAAATCTGGGGATGGTAGAGAGTATAACCAAACTATATAAGCAAACAAAAAAATATATATATATTTATTTTTTTGCACTGTAGCGATTGAGCTAATTATTATGGACATTCCCCTGACAATTTATTACCTTAGTAAATATTAACTCCAATGACTGAAAAGAAACGAGCACTAATTACTGGTATTACAGGTCAAGATGGTTCATACTTGAGCGAACTTTTGTTAGAGAAGGACTATGAAGTTCATGGTATTATTAGACGTAGTTCTAGCTTCAATACAGATAGGATAGACCATATATATGAAGATTCTCATAATCCTGATGCTAGATTATTTCTACATTATGGAGACTTAACTGATGGGACTACTCTACGTCGAATTCTGGAAGAAGTTAAACCTGTAGAAATATACAACTTGGGTGCCCAGTCCCATGTAAGGGTTAGTTTTGATTCTCCAGAGTATACAGTAGATGCCGTGGGAATGGGCGCTCTACGTTTACTCGAAGCAATTCGAGACTATCAACAACGTACTGGAATTGAAGTTCGTTTTTATCAAGCTGGTTCTTCGGAAATGTTTGGCAAAGTCCAAGAAGTACCTCAGAAAGAAACTACACCTTTTTACCCCCGTAGTCCTTATTCTTGTGCTAAAGTTTATGCCCACTGGCAAACAATAAATTATCGAGAATCATATAATCTCTTTGCTTGTAATGGTATATTATTCAACCATGAAAGTCCTCGTCGAGGTGAGACTTTTGTAACTCGTAAAATTACTCGTGCTGTAGCTAGAATTGTAGCGGGTAAACAGAAGAAACTCTATCTTGGTAACTTGGATGCTAAACGAGATTGGGGATATGCAAAGGATTATGTTAGAGCTATGTGGATGATGCTACAACAGGAGCAAGCAGATGATTATGTAATTGCTACTAATGAAACTCATTCTATTAAAGAATTTCTAGAAATAGCATTTACTTATGTAAACTTAAATTGGCAAGATTATGTGGAGTTTGACCCCCGTTATTTACGTCCAGCGGAGGTTGATTTGTTAATTGGTGATTGTACAAAAGCACAAGAAAAGTTAGGTTGGAAACCATCAGTTACATTTACAGAGTTGGTAAATTTAATGGTTGATTCTGATATTAAAGCTTTGGAAAAAACTACTACCATGAGCAATGGTTTTGATTAAAATTTTTTGGCTAAGTTATTAAGAGGATTTAACTCTTGAGGTAATCCTTAATTTTTTTGAGGTGATAGTGCTTTTATTGGTCTTTTGGCACTATCAAAATTAAATAAACTTGATGATGAAAAAGTAGCTAAAAAGAAAGAGAGAATTATCAGGTGTATCTAGATAATATAATGAGTAAAAGTAGAGAGTAATTCAAGAAAAAATATTTCTAGCACTAGAATAAGTATGAAGTAAAAAGCTGGCATCAATATAAGATGATATTTAGCTACAGTCCTAGTAGGAATTGATTGTTTTTAGATGCTACTATAGCAATCATAAATAGCTGTTTACTAATGCAGAATGTGAGAAGTTTAGTTAAACTAAAAATTAACAGTTAAGGTCTATGAGATTATGACTGTACAAATGCTGGATATAATTCCTAAATTTTTGGTGAAATTTAAATTGTCAAATTTTCTTCTATAGCACTATGCATATAGGACTTGGATATTGGTAAATCCTGTTTGCTTTTTTGCTGGCGCAAAGCTTTCCTAGGTCATGCTCCGCAAACGCTTTTCATGTTGCAGAGCAAAATGGTTTGATACGCTGCGCGACATGAATGGGTAGCATCCCCTAGGGAAGCATTTGGGCATCGAAAACTCTCTCAGATATTACCTTATAACTTTTGACTTCACCGCTATATATCATCTCAGGAAAGCCAAAATTTCTTCTACACCCTAAAGCTGGAAAAATCTTGAGTAGCAATTAAATCCCAGTAATAGGAAATAAGAGATTT
This sequence comes from Okeania sp. SIO2F5, assembly GCF_010692685.1. Taxonomy (NCBI): domain Bacteria; kingdom Bacillati; phylum Cyanobacteriota; class Cyanophyceae; order Oscillatoriales; family Microcoleaceae; genus Okeania; species Okeania sp. SIO2F5. Next base: position 51,151 of record NZ_JAAHGU010000020.1, read on the forward strand.
TTCTATCTCTAAGACCTATAGTATAACCGTATTTTTATTGGGCTGATTTTAATCCACAATACCTTAAAGCTAAAGTCTAATTAGTATCAATGTTGGAGGTTTTTAATGAGTAAATTAGAGTTAGAAAACAAGAGAATTTTGGTAACAGGTGGATCGGGTTTTCTTGGACGCCAAGTTATAGATCAACTTCATAAAGCAGGAGCTAATCCTGATAAGATTACTGTACCGCGATCGCGTGATTATGACCTTAGGACTCTGGAAGCTTGCCAAAAAGCTGTCCAAGAACAGGATATTATAATTCACCTTGCTGCTCATGTAGGGGGTATTGGCCTGAATAAGGAAAAACCTGGTGAGTTATTTTACGATAATTTGATGATGGGAGTGCAATTAATTGATTGTGCTTATAAAGCAAATGTAGAAAAATTTGTTTGTGTGGGTTCGATATGTGCTTATCCTAAATTTACTCCGGTTCCTTTTAAAGAAGAAGACCTTTGGAATGGTTATCCAGAAGAAACTAATGCTCCTTATGGTATTGCCAAGAAAGCTCTTTTAGTTCAACTGGATGCTTATCGTCAACAGTATGGTTTTAATGGTGTTTATCTGTTACCTGTTAACTTGTACGGACCTGAAGATAATTTCGATCCTAAGAGTTCCCATGTAATTCCTGCTTTAATTCGGAAAGTACATGAAGCTCAAGTTAGAGGAGATAAAAAATTGCCTGTTTGGGGTGATGGTAGTCCTAGTCGTGAATTTTTATACTCTACAGATGCTGCAAGAGCAATTGTTATGGCAACTCAATTTTACAATGAATCTGATCCTATTAATTTAGGAACTAATCATGAAGTAAAGATTCGTGATTTAGTAGAGTTAATTTGTGAATTAATGGATTTCAAGGGAGAATTAGTTTGGGAAACTGATAAACCTAATGGTCAACCTAGGCGATGTTTAGATACACAAAAAGCAAAAGAAAAGTTTGGTTTTGTTGCTAATGTAGATTTTAAGCAAGGACTGAAGAATACAATTGAATGGTATCGAGAAAATGCTGACTAAGTTTAAAGGATATAGATTTTATCTGTTATAATTAATTGATATAAGTATAGAGCTGGAAGAAAATTATCTTTCAGCTTTTATATAATTCAAAACTTTTCTGGATAAAATTTACCATAGAGTTATTCAAAATATCAGGAAGTGATGTTGTCATACCAATTCACTTAAAATAATTTCACCAATAGTTGGTAACTGATGAAGTCAAATAATAAACAGAAATTACTGTAGAGTAGAGGTTTTAAATACCTAAAATATCACTTCTGACTTCTGACTTTAGTGAAACGGTATAAGCGATCAAGCATCGCTCGAAGCAAAATTAAATCTAGTTTATAGCTTGGTAGTCCTGCGGAGCGTAGTGGTATACAGCAAACAGAAATACCAGGTACGGCAGCAAGAGACTCCCACTGCCGTGCCTCGTAACAAAAATTGCCGACAATGCACGACCATTACAATGTAGCACCACCTATAGCTTTTATCAGTTGGATGAGATAAAAAATTGAGATTTAGAGGACAAAAAATAGACAATAAATTTGGATATGTATCACTCAATAAAACACTGTTTTAAGCACTATAGTAAAATAGCATTTGTTGAATTATAGTAAAACACATTTTTGAAAGTTTGATAGTTATGAAGCTATAGCATTTTGTAATTCAATAAAGTTATTTATAGCTTGATAAATTTTGATTATATAGGATTACATCAAAGCTAATTACTATTATAATCTATATGATATTCACTACAGAATAATTGTGAAAAATTAAATATAATCAAAAAAAATTATTCTGAAACAAACCATAATATCTAGTAAATATCCCATTGCTGAATCAAGGTATGAAAATAAAAACTGAATAATCTCAAGTATTTGTCATTTAATAGTTTAGCGTTCGCGGTAGCTATGCAGAGCATTATCGCCAACAAATACAAATCATACCTACGCATCAGCAACACCATAAATATTACATTGAGTAAGTATAGTTGCATAATAAAAAATTTATAATAAAGCATTAGAAATAAGCTGAGAGAAATGGTCAATAAGAATCTCCTGGAAAAGATTAGTAAACTCCTAGCTCTTGCCAATTCACCTAATGAACATGAAGCTGCATTAGCGGCTGAGAAGGCAGCAGAATTATTAGCTCAACATAATTTATCTGTAGCAGATTTAGGAAAAGAAAAGGATGAAGATATTACTAAGGGTATTATTGATAGAACAGGTCGTTATGTTACCTGGAAAATGTGGATTTTAGCAGGAATTGCTAATGCTAATGGATGTCAAGCAATGCGTTCTACTTACAGTGGTGAAATGAGATTAGTAGGAACAGAAACTAATATTACAGTTTCTAAATCACTTTATGAATATTTAACTGCTGTAGTTGACAGTTTAGTAAAACAACATAGGGGTAAAGGAAGAACTTTTATTAATGCTTTTCGAGTTGGTTGTGCGACTAGATTAAGACAGAGATTAGAGCAAAGACGAAAATCCATGGAGGAAAAAGGTATTGCTAGTAGTGACGATCGAAATTCGGCATCTGCTATGGTTGTACGCTCAATGTTTGAAAAATATTCTTTAGCTATTCAAGTATATTTAAAGCAAGAAGGTGTAAAATGTAAAGTTCAGAAATCGACTGCCGTTAATAATGATTTAGGTTTTTCTTTTGGATATATTGCTGGGGAAAAAATAAATTTGAATTATTTAAATCACCATTTATACAAAGGCAAAAATCATCGAACAGTTAACTGTAAATAATTAACAATTAACAATTAATAATTAATAATTACCTCTCCTGAAAATGGATATGATTGGCGAACATGATTTTTTTGATTTATTTATTATTGAAATCGGAGTCTTTAAAACTTAATTATTTGGTAAGTAGTACATAACTATTAATCATTAGTTTTTTTTACATCTTAAAACTGTCTGATTTTAGGGGTTGGTTGCTCCGCTGAAGTTGAGATTAGATAATATCCTCAAAGAAAACGTTAAATAGGCTTGATATTAGACGACGTAAGTGTTAAAGTTTATGGAAGAATATTTTAAGTAGATGGAGAAGATGGCTAAAACAACAACAGAAAAATTAAATACTTCAGAACAATCAAATACTCCACTGACTGGTAAAGCATTGTTGAAGAAAGTCAAAGAACTCTCGCACAAGTCAAAGAAAGATACTGCTATTGCTTGCGGATATTATTCAAATACAAAAGATAAGCAGAAACGAGTAAATCTTGCTAAGTTCTACGATGCAGTTTTACAGGCAAAGGGGCTAAATTTAGATGATAACAATGTTAAAGATGGAAGAGGGCGTGCTGCTACTTACCGTGCTTGTGTTCATAGAAATGGACAGTTAGTAATAGGCGCTAACTATACACAAGAAATGGGATTAAAACCAGGGGATGAATTTATTATCCAGTTAGGACATAAACATATTCATCTTAGGCAGATTAATATAGAAGTAGAAAAAGAAGATGAAAATAATGAGGAAGAATAGATAAATTTTGTAGTAATCGTAATGGTCTCTAAAATCTGCGATTATCATCATCTAGGTATTCCAAAGTGCTGCAAAAAACTAGAGTCATCTACAGTATTTGAAACCTAGTTTTTGGCAGCAAATAGACTTTGAAAGACAAGTTGACAAATTTGAGTATTTTTATCTTCAAAAATACCTAAATATGGGTGAACCTATTTTTAACTTTGTCAGGTATAATTTTGATCGGTTTTAAGTAAGTTAAGAGCGATTAGAAACAACTGAATTGTCTTAGGATTGAAACTGTTATTTGCTCTCAGTTATAAGATAGTAATGATGAGATAATCTAATTAAATTAGGTGTACAATGCAAAAAAATTGAGTTTCTTTACATCTATTTTAAAAGTTAAGTGGGTAAAAATAACAAAAATAGGGTTGAATTTACTTCGAGATTTAGGTGTAAATATCTGAAATAATCCCTATATGAAGTAGAGGCAATAGTGATAAACTATAGTATTACTTTGGAGAAATGTTATAAGTTACCTTAGATGAAATTGAATAATTATTAAAAATAATCATAAATATAGCAATCCTATTTAACTTGTAATATTTTGGTGGTAGGGGCGAATGGCCATTCGCCCCTACAGGATTCAGGAGTCAAGAGTCATAATTTTAAAAGTTTTCAGTTCAAATTAGCTATTATAAAAATTGTCACAACCAATTTAGGATTGCTATAGTATCAATATAATTATCTTAACGAGGTTGCAAATTATGGAATAATATTGCCAAAAATTAGTTTAGAGTTTGACTAAAAAAAACCTAATATTAATAATTCTAGCAATTCTCAAATTCAAAATCTAATTCAATCAAAAATCTAAAATCATTCGTCACTAGACATCTCCAGAAAAGAGGCAGTAGGCAGCTTTGCTGTAGGCAGTAGGGAACCCACCCCTCGCCCCTCCCCCTCCCAGGAGGGGAAAGAATTGATAATTTATGTGTGAGAATTGATTTTATTTTTGATTTTTGGAGATGTCTACTGTGCAACGCTTCTTAACCAATTAATAAAAATGGTTATAGTTATATTAAATATAGTTAAGCAAAATCTTATAATACTTCAAATTACTAAAAAAGCCTTCCAAACTAAAAATCTGTTTTGTAATTATTTAAACTCATAACAAAGATGACAATTATATTGAAATTGTAATATGAAATTACGGCGTTGGTGAATAAATGTATGATTTAACAGGATTCATCAGGAGCAATTCAGTAGATAGAAAAGAGTTTTTCGGAGACTAAATAGGAAGAAATAGGTATAATTTGCACTATTATTTTGGCTGAAAATTTACCTAAAGTAGGATTTAATACCTCAAATCAGCAACGTCAAAATTGCTTATAATTTGAATGAATATTTAAAAATCAGCAATAAAATAATTACGGCAAAAATTAATCAAAAAAATTATGTCCTTAACAGAACAAATTCTCTCCCAAATTCCGGGAACTCCTTTACAAGGTCTGCGGAAAGCTGACCAGGTTTGGCAAAACCTTCGAGAAGACAATATTTCTATTCCTACTACTGTGAAAAAAGAAACTCAATTATTAAACACTTTAGACTGGGATGTAGTAATTTGTGGTGGAACTCTGGGTATACTTATTGGAGCAACCTTAGCAAAAAAAGGTTGGCGGGTAGCTCTGTTAGAACGAGGTATCCTCAAAGGTAGGAAACAAGAATGGAACATATCCCGCAAAGAACTAGAAACATTTATAGAATTAAACCTTCTCTCCTCAGAAGAATTAGAAACAGCGATCGCCACTGAATACAACCCTGCGAGAATTAGCTTTCCAGACAGCAAGGATATTTGGGTAAAAGATGTCCTCAATATAGGTGTAGATCCAGTGTACCTCCTAGAAACTCTCAAACAGCGTTTCCTTGAAGCAGGTGGTCAACTATTTGAAAATACAGCTTACGAAGCAGCAACCATTCATCCAGATGGGATAAATATCCAGGTTAGTAATGGCCAATCATTAAAAGCTCGACTGCTTCTGGATGCAATGGGACATTTTTCTCCTATTGTGAAACAAGCACGCCAAGGCAAAAAACCAGATGCAGTGTGTCTAGTAGTTGGTACCTGTGCCACTGGATACCCAAAAAACGATACAGGAGACATTTTTGCCTCATTCACTCCTATACAAAACCAATGTCAATACTTTTGGGAAGCATTTCCCGCTAGAGATGGACGAACTACTTATCTATTTACCTACTTAGATGCTCATCCAGATAGAATTTCCCTAGAATCATTCTTTGAAGAATACCTCCGCTTATTACCTGAATATCAAAAAGTGGAGCTTAGTCAACTTACATTCCAACGCGCGCTATTTGGTTTTTTTCCTTGTTATCGTCAAAGTCCCCTTCAAACTCCTTGGAATCGTATTTTGCCAGTGGGAGATAGTAGCGGGAGTCAGTCTCCTCTAAGTTTTGGCGGTTTTGGAGCTATGGTACGTCACTTGAAACGTCTAACCGGGGGTATTGATGAAGCTCTTAAAACTGACAATCTTTCTTCAAATGCTCTAGCACTTTTGCAACCTTATCAGCCTAGTATATCAGTCACTTGGTTGTTTCAACGTTCTATGAGTGTAGGGGTAGACCAAAAAGTTGAACCAAATCAAATTAATCAACTATTGGCAGGTGTATTTCAGGTAATGGATAGATTAGGGGAATTTGTACTTACACCTTTTCTACAAGATGTGGTGCAGTTTCCCGCTTTAGCACAAACTTTATTCATGACTTCTTTAAAGCAACCAGGTTTAGTAATTAAAATTATTCCTCAAGTTGGCATTGGAAATTTATTAGATTGGATGAGACATTATTTTAATTTGGGAATTTTTAGTTTATTATCTCCTATAGGAAATATGATGGGGTTTTTAGTGACAAAAATTCCTCTGGTGCAAAATTATTATTATCGCCGTTTGATTGAACAATGGCAATATGGTTCTGGTGGGGATTATAGTTGAAGTCAGAAGTTAGAGGCTAGAAGTTACCGAATTAAGTCTGAAATCAAAAATGAAATACTGAAAGAATCCGATAATTTATTCTAAATTCGGTTGCCATACCCCCCTTAATCAATCAAAGAAAATTCAACCAATTATAATGAGTCAAGTTTCTAATTTCTTCTTTCATTTAACTCAGAACATTACGGAAGAAGGACGAGAGTTTGAAAGCCACGTCTTTTTAAGTAAGCATTCAGCCGTCAGCTATCAGCGATTTCTTTTAGTAGGTGATAAAAGTTTTATTAATTGAGCTAGAAAAATATGACTACAAAAGTCAGCTCCAAAGTCTATATTCATTTAAACCCCCTTTTTTTGTGCTCTAACTGACAGCTAATAGCTGTTTGCTTAATGCAACAAGACTCTCTCATATAGGAAAGTATTTAAATTAATATAGACTTTAAAGGTAAGAGAGCTAACTTTTTTAGTAAGAGAATTAAATATTGCTTTGATCATCAACTAAAAGCACTCTTCTGATAGCTGATTGCTGACGGCTGAATGCTTACCTTATGTACCACGGTTAACCGACTTATTAATTGTGGGATTTATAGCAATGTGCGCTGGCATATTTACAAATTACAAGAACTGTCCAATAGCTAAAAGTCTTGTATTATCGGTCTTTTATTCCCCCAGATGAGCTGTTGCCTGTTGCCTGCGCACAGCGCTATATTTGGCTAGACAATGGTATTTTAAGTAGGGATACATCACGGGAAAACACGACTTAGAGAAGCAATTAAACTCAAATCATAATTATCAATTTCTTCATTCTCAAGCAGCACAGCAAACCTTGAGAGGAGTAACAGAGTCTTTTAAGTCCTACAAGGAGCTTTCCTACAAACACTATCTAGAAAAACTGAAAAATAAACCTCAACTTCCCAAATATCGAAAAAAGGGAGGACTAGGAGTTATAACTTATCCAAAACAAGCTTTGAGACTGAAAGGAAACCAGGTGAGAGTACCTCTGGGGAAAAAAGTTAAAGCTGCTTTTAAAATTGATAGTTTTTGGCTAAATTTTCCCAGCAATCTTGAGTTTAAAAAAATTCGAGAAATAAAGATTCTACCTCGTAATGGTTGCTTTTATGTTGAGTGGGTTTATCAGTTAGAGGTCGATTAACCTGAACTTGACAGGGATAAAGTTCTCGGTATTGACCACGGAGTTGGTAATTGGTTAACTTGGGTTAGCAATGTAGGAACAAGCTTGATTGTAGATGGCAAATATTTAAAATCAGTTAACCAGTGGTATCACAAACAAATAGCAACAATTAAAGATAACAAACCTCAAGGATTCTGGTCAAAAAAGTTAGCCAATATAACTGAAAAACGCAACAGAAAAATGCGCGATGCTGTGAATAAAGCGACCAGATTAGTTATAAATAACTGCTTAGAAAATGGTATTGGTAGGATTGTTTTTGGATGGAATAAGGGGCAAAAAAATGCTATTAACATTGGAGCCAAAAACAATCAAAAATTTGTGCAAATTCCCACAGCTAAACTCAAAGAACGAATTAGTAAGTTATGGGAATTGTACGGCATAGATTTTATTGCAACTGAAGAATCTTACACCTCGCAAGTAAGCTTTTTGGATGATGATTTCCTGCCAAACTACGGTGAAAAACCCGAGAGGTGGAAGCCGTCAGGAAAACGAGTACAGAGAGGTTTATATCAAACCAAAAACGGTTTGTCACTAAATGCTGATGTGAATGGAGCAGCTAATATTCTCAAAAAAGTAGCGACAACTTTGGAGTTTTCTCTCGAAGGAGTCAGTAGAGGTAGTTTGATAATGCCTTTAAGAATCCAGTTTTGGATTGCTTAAGAATCTCCGTATCTTTAGAGCGGGGAGTATCAATATGAAAAGAGTTTCAGGAATTTCTCACAGTCTGCTCAGTTGACTAGCTTAAGTTGAGGATGTCGATCCTGCAATCCCAAAATCCTTTTGAGAAAAAGTTAAATGAAACGTCGATATTTTGTCTTGTCTTCAGTTAGTTTCGGGTTGGTCATAGGGTGTGCTTCCCTACAAACGAAAGATTCCCCTCAGCCATCAGTAGAACTATCCACCGATCCTGTACCGTCTGCTATTGCCGTATCGTCCAACAAGGCTGATGAATCTCAAATCGCCAATGTCACAGAGCCGATTTTTGCGGAAAACGGAGTTGCCATTCGAGGTGCTGACCCAGTTGCGTATTTTCAAGTAGGTAAACCTGTCCAAGGAAATAAACAATTTACTCACAACTGGATGGGTGTCAACTGGTGGTTTTCCAGTGCCAAAAATCGCGACTTGTTTGCAGCAAACCCAGAGGAATATGCCCCGCAGTATGGCGGTTTCTGTGCTTTTGCCGTTGCCAATGGATACACAGCTCCTATTGTTCCAGAAGCCTGGAGCATTGTCGAAGGGAGGCTATATCTCAATTTCAGTTTAAGGGTTCGCGATCGCTGGGAACGTGATATTCCAGGCAATATTGCCCGCGCCAATGAAAACTGGCCTGCTGCTGCCGCCAACTTTCGGGGGTGAGGGGTGAAGTTCTAGTGCCGCTACCCGGAAGTTAAAAGTCATGCCTTTAAAAGCGAGTGCTAATTGGCGAGGTTTCCTACGGGGCGCCTACTGTGCGGAAGTAATTCCCCTATTGCCAAAAAAGCTGGAAGCTTGACTACATAATCTTTGTCAGTTAAAGCTTCCAGCGTTTCAAAATCGTCTAACTCATGTTCTATTAATTTTGCACTTTTGACCTAAAAGCTTTTCCCAGAGAGAATTTCAGTCAACTGAGGAATTTAGAGTCTTCCGTCAACTTTTACAAAGTCATTGAGGACTCGCAACAGCCTTACGTCTTCAGCGTTTTTAATACTTTGAAATTCTTTAGTTTTCCGTCACCTTAATTTCACCCGTTTCTACCCCAAAAGTCTCTTCGTGGGCAGCTTGCCATTCAGCCATACTCACCATAGGCAAAGACCACAAATACAGTTGGGTAGCTCGCTGGAAGTCCATCTCATCCTAGAGCTTGGTAATGGTTTCTGAAGTTGGATAACCATTTGACTCGAACTCAAGCGTTCCAATATGGGTTTCAACGTCACCAATAAATGGATTTGAGCCGATAACGCTGGCATCCGCCAGGGCGACAGAGGGCGCAACGATCGCCAAGCAAAGGATGGCTATCGACAGAGAAAGGATTAGCTCTTTAGCCTTCTTAACAAGTGGATTTTTCTGAAAAAGAAAGTGCAAGAGCGTCATCCGGTTCAAAATACGGTTAAAGAACATGGGTAAAACCTCATCAAATGGGTTAACAACACAATCTCAGGCCATATCCCAAAGGGCGATAAAGCTAGCTTTGGGATGGACAGCAGCAAAAATGTTTACTAGGGAGAAATCCGAACTGGTCTGAATATTCCCGTCAAATAGCTCCTACACATTTTTACTCAGCTTCTATTGGTGGAGCTTCCCAACTACCGTTGATTACATATTCTTCTGGTATGTAAATGCGCATGATAACATACATAGGTCCATCCGGTGCCGGAAGCCAGTTTGATTCTTTTTCTGTCCCAGGAGATTCGTATTGTAGATATAGGGTGATGCTTCCGTCTGCATTCTCTTCTAGTTCTTCTAGCATCGGTGAATTAATCAAGTAACGATCGAGCGGGTTGTGAATTAAATAACGAGTTACTCCATCATATATGGTCACCGACCAGAATGCTTGGGCAGGTATGCCTTCTGGGGGAATCTGTAACACATAATTATAGTTCCCGCTATTAAGCAATTCTCCATTTTCATCTACTATGTAACCTGGGTAAAATGCCTCAGCTATTGAGTTCCCGTAGATACCCAGTAGGGATCCAACTGCACGTTTGAGATAATCATTATTGAGTTCTTCTCGCGTTCCAAATACGCCAGCGGATGATGTAGTTTCCTGGGCAGTTTCATCAATAGTGTCTATTCCTGCCTGTTGACCGGATGCGATCGCATCAAGCCACTCTTGAGAAACACCTTCTGGCGGAAATACTGCTCCAGGTTCCACGCCAATTGTCTTAAACTCGTCGCGCAGTTCTACTTCAGTGGGATGGGTAGGAGCAAATTGAAGTAAGAAATTGACATACTCAAAGAAATGATCGTTCAAGGTTTCAGAAGAGATTGGAGGATAGTCAATTTCTGGGGGAGCTTCTGGCCGCTGAGTATCCAGGAACTCGCTCAAGGGTTGAGCCTTATATTTTTCCTGAATTGCATTAACGTTATCAATATCGTCAGGATTAAAAAGCTGGGTGCGTAATAGTGAGTAAGCTAAATTTGTTTCTGACGGAATTACTCGCTTAATTCCTTCGGGTTGCTCTCCACTCCAATCTGGACCTGCGATGAGGTAGTTTCCTCCATCATTACCCTCAACCCGAGTGCCAAGGTAATCAAAGTTGAAGGTGTAAAGGTCAACCAATTGGGCAGTATAATAACGCTCATCTTCGATATCAGGCATCGTTATAACTAAAGGCTCTGCTTGTAGATCCATCACCAACTCTAAATTTAGTCTCATGTTTAATAATAGTATCGGCCATATTCCCTCAGATTATTTATATAAATATGACATCCCGATCAATACAGAAGCAATATTAAAAACCCGTCAAGAAAAACACAAAAAATTATTTGAAACCTCTACTCAAAAGTATTACGAAGCAGTACAAACAGTTGCAGATATCAAAAGTCATTTTTTCGACTTTTCCTGCGCAGCAATAAAAGTCGGTCGTGCTGAGGAACTCTCCCCAGAGCAACAACAACTGTTCCGGAACAGTTTGCAAACATTTTGTCCTTGGAAAAAAGGTCCGTTTGAACTATTTGGTATAAACATTGATGCTGAATGGCGTTCTGATTGGAAATGGGAACGCATTTTGCCACATATTAGTTCTCTGAAAAATCGTAGAGTCGCCGATATTGGCTGCCACAATGGTTATTTTATGTTCCGCATGGCAGCTCAACAACCCGAGTTAGTTATTGGTTTTGAACCCTACGCAAAACATTTTTGGAATTTTCAACTTATTCAAAATATTGTGCAACAAAAAATGCTGATATTTGAACTGTTGGGAGTTGAACACATTCACTATTACCCTCAATTTTTTGACACCATTTTCTGCTTGGGTATTCTCTATCATCACACTGACCCTATTGCTTTACTACGCAAAATGCGAGAAGCTTTAGCGCCCAAGGGGGAAATTATTATTGACTGTCAAGGCATTCCAGGAGATTTACCAGTAGCTCTAACACCTCGGAAACGTTATGCTCAAGCACGAGGTATTTGGTTTCTCCCCACTCAGTCCTGTTTAGAGAGTTGGATAGGGCGAGCGGGGTTTAGTGATATTAATTGTTTTTTTGCCGAACCTTTGTCAGTGGCAGAACAACGGCGCACTTCTTGGGCAAATATTGATAGTTTGTCAGAATTTCTGAATCCTGAAGACCCTTCGTTGACAGTTGAAGGTTATCCTGCACCTTGGCGCTATTATGCGATCGCTCGTAAATAGGGTCTGCTGAAAAAGTCTTTTAGTAGTGGTAGGAGACAGGAGATAGGAGTTAGGGGAATTTAGAGGAGGTAGGAGTAAGAATTGTCCCAAGGGGTAGTGAGGCAGTAGGGACGTTGCATGGAACGTCCCTACAGAGTAAAGGAAAAGAATTGATGATTTATCTACGATAATTGATTTTATTTTTTATTATTGGAGATGTCTAGGGAACACATTTTTATTATTGCTAATTTAATCAGGACTTACGCAAATTCACCTTTAAAACGCCATATTTAGGGGCGCAAAGCTCCGAATTGCGCCCTCACTGGATTTAGTATCCGTGCGTAAGTTCTGTTAATGAGACTTGATATTCAACCTTCCTGCCTCTTCCTTCTTCCCTCTTCCTTCTTCCTTCGTTCATTAGAAATTTTTTTGAGTGTTGAAGCTCGAGTTGCTAACCGGATTAACTTATAAGGAGATGTGCGACTACCAACTGTAATTCGAGAAATGCGGAACTTATTTTTCAGATAATTTACTTTCAAAAAATTATCATCATAAATAAATCCAGTTAGATGATATTTAGGTAACTTTTTTTCCACCTTTGTATTGATGGCACCATAGGGATAAGCAATATGAGCAGCGACAATTTTATTCCTATCTAAATCATTAGTACATTTTCTCAAAGCTAACTTCGCAAAATATAGTTCTACTTCTAATTCCTTGGAGCTAATTTTTGTTAAATTTTTATGAGTAAATCCATGAGATTGAATATCATAAAAATCTTTCTGATATCCTTCTATTAAATTTTGACAACTAAGATGTGGTAAATCTTTTCCATTATTAACTCCCAGAGTTTTAGGATTAATAAACAGAACAAATCTTACTTTTTCACCATATTTTTCTTCCATCCTTTCTAAGATGGGCATTCCATTTTTATGCACTCCTTCATAGCCATCATCAAAAGTAAGCATTACAGGTTTTTGACCTATATGTTTACTTGGTATAGGTTGAGATTTATTAATAAAATATACGAATAAATCTTGAGAGGATAAAAACCAGTAATTTTTCTGTACTAAATACTCTACAAACTTTTCTAAATCTTGCTTAGTATAATCCATACCATAAAGAGGGCGATATGGTGGTAAATCAGCTTTATTCTGTAAATCAATAATGTCATGGAAACCAAAAATCGGAATTTTGACAGTCGGAGATTTAATAGCTGCAGCAGTCAAACCTAAACTGACGATAAATATTAGTGAAAGGTATACAAGTTTACTTATCCACTTTGGTAAAAAATTAATTAAAAAGCAATTTTTGTACAAATGTATAATAGTTAAATTTAACTTCTCTACAGTGGAAAATAAAGATTGAGTTACATTCCTACTTAGTAGCTTAATCTGATCTTGAATCCATTTTTGATTAATCATATCTTTCCCTAATATTCAATCGCAAATCTGTGAATTATTGCTAGTTATTGATGATACTATCACTATTTTTTCCTGACTAATATAAAAAATTTATTTTGTTTCGTAGGAGTGGATGATCGCCACTTATTGAAGAAGGAAGAAGGAAAAAGGAAAAAGTGGATGGGGACTCAAACCCCAACCAATTGTAAACACCGTATAGACGGCGGTGTATTCAACCTAAAAGAAAAAGATAAACAATCCCCCCTTATAAATTGAGGCATTATTTTCCTGAATTAGTATCAAGGTGAATGAAATTTACATCTATAAGAGTTAAATTTGTGTAATACTATTCAATCAAAAAATGCTAAGGCTGAGAAAGTGGGAAATTATTATTACTTGTATAGTTGTGTAGATAGATTTTCCTCAATATCAAAAATCTGAAATTCTCAGTGATATAATGGCTGTAGTCTGATAAGTTAAGAAAAATTAAGCATATTCTCAAGCAGGAGGTGAGTCCCGTGTTTAAGCAAGATCATCAAAATCTGAAAGTAGTTAAACTAGAGGAAGGAATATTGGTTCATACTCAACTCAGAAGCGCTTATATTCCTGCATTGCGTTCTGGGTTTGCCGGATACCCAGTTAATCCTCGTTGGAGTGGAGTCAAATATTATGCTTGGAAGACAGGAAAACAATGGCGACAGGCGCTTTTGAATGGAGAGATGGTAGTGCGTTTGAGTGATTCAATGTTGGTATCTATTGATCAAATTAAAGACTTAGAAGAAAAGTCTTATGTGGTATGGTGGGACTACCAAAAATCATTGCCCAAGAGTAATTGGGAATTTGAATGCCCTGTCTTTCAGGGATGAAAAACTACTTATACTACATCTGTTTTAAAGTCTGTTAGTAATCAAGGGAGGCAACAAGGAGTATGAATAATTTATAAATTTCTTTTACTTATAGAACTTACGCAAAAACATTACATAAATTTAGTTAAACTATAGTGCTATACTAAATACAATGTTCATAACTAAAAAATGCAATGCGTAAGTTCTAACTTATATATATATGTTACCTAATAATTAAGGTTTAAAGTCTCTGATTGACTGCGCCACGGACTGTCGCCCTACAAGCACCAAACAAGAAAAATTTTTCCTTTTCATCAATCCTCATTCTTTTCAAGTAAAGGTCATTGTTAATAATTAATTATTAATTTTTGAAGTAGTCTGATAACAATTCCTAAAAATCATCCCATGGTTATTGAATACTTCAGTTATTAAGTAATAAGTCACGTTCAGTAATGTTTTTAGCAATTATTTGTATGAAGTAAATATATCTTATTCGTTATTTACCTACTCCTTACTCTCTGCTTTCAAGAAAATGTAACAAAAATGCGTGATATTTGGTCTTAGACTAATATGCTTCACAGCGAGAATATATTAAAAACAATAAAACCAACTGTACCGAAACAGATAAATCGACTAGGCCATCTAGCCAACCTTAAATTTAGTAGGTGGTGTAAATATTCTATATATTGTTTCCAGGTAACTTTACTTTCCCCTTCTAAACGTTCATTAAATACATACCCCACTTCTCCCACCCAACAAATACTGCCTCGGCCCAAAACTTCAATCAAAATTTTGTACCCTACTGGCCTAAGAATTTTTTCTGCGATCGCCTTTCGGCGGACCATAAAATAGCCACTCATGGGATCTGAGACTCTCCCTACGACTCCAGGTAAAATAATTAATCCCAAAACTTGAGCGCCACGAGACAATAATCTTCTAATAATATTCCACTCACTGACACCTCCTTCCTCAAAGTGACGACTAGCCACTGCTAAGTCAGCACCTTGCTCCATTTTTGTCAATAGTTTTAAGAGAGTTTCTGGAGGATGTTGTAAATCTGCATCTATTACTCCCAATATTTCTCCTTTTGCTACTTGCCAACCACGAATGACTGCAGTGGAAAGTCCTCTTTCTTTTTCCCTACGCATTACCTGGAGTTGAGGATATTCTGGTGTCATATTCTGAGCTGTCTCCCAAGTTAAGTCGGGACTATTGTCATCTACCACAATTAATTCATAAGCATCGGGAATTTGAGTATCTAGTAACTGAGTTAGTCTTTGGACAATCTTTGGGATATTTTGACTTTCTTGAAATGTGGGAATAACCAGAGAAAGTTTTATTTCTGGACTATCTGGTTTTATCGTATTTTTTACTACAGCAGGAACTTGTAATAAACCTGTTGGTACTGTTAGTAATGAATTTGGTTTAGTTGCACTCATTATCAATTTTCTCTATCTGAGGTATTAGTTAATTGTGGGTTTAACAGAAATCAGAATATAGTCAGGTTTATATTTACAGCAGATTCAGTAGTATATGAGGTGCAAATTTTAAAGATCCAATGCGGGCATCTTGCCCACCATGGTAGGGCATCTTACCCACCACAGATGTACCTCACTGATATGAAATATGCTGTATATCAAGTTGCCAATTATTACTTACTGTACTTTATTAATTTAATTTGCCAGTGTATATCTTTCTTTAGCTATTAATGCAATATTGAGACTATTTTTAATTTCAAAAAAATATAATATTTGAATGCAGGTAAAATATCTCATTCACAATTATTGCTAAGACTTATGAAATAGTTGTTTGCGTAGCACTCCGCAGGAAAAACCAAAGAATATGAATAATTTTATGTCCTAAGTATAGCTACATTTTTTGATACATTATATTTTCTTTTTCATGTTGTCTATTCCCTATAATTTTAAATTTTGTACTTAATCCAAGAAATAAACGCTATCAAGTATTTACTAATATTTTTTACTCTTAAATATCTATGAATAATAATTATCATCAACTAACTTAATTTTACGAATTTGAAGAAAGTCAAATATCTGATTAATTTGATGTTGTTCTTCATCTGTTATGTTTTTACCACATAATATTGCCGAAGTAAGTTGTAGGTGTTCCCGGCGACTAAGTTTGCCTGATGTAATAACTCGGTTCACCATTTGATTAATTGTCACATTTGGTTTATTTTGCTCACTCCATAACATAATCTTTGATATCCTCTATATAACTTTTGATATTGATTATATGTTCAGTAATATACCCGATCAAAGTAGTCTCAGAAATAAATATTACCTTTGTTCTCATTCCTAAGTTATTTTAATAGTTAAGAGGGCAATAATATCCCTAAGTGAAAATTTTGTATATAAAACATTAATTTAGTTTCTATGAAGATTTATCGACTGCCAGCACTTTCAGACAACTATATCTTTTTACTACATGACCCAAATCAAAAGATTGCGGCTGTAGTCGATCCAGCAGAAGTTAGGCCAGTAACTGAAAAACTAGAATCATTGGGTTCTCAGTTGGTGGCTATTTTCAACACTCATCACCATTCAGACCATGTAGGAGCTAATCAAAAGTTAATTCAGAAGTTTCCTCAACTCACAGTGTATGCCGGAGTTGAAGACCGAGGTAGAATTCCTGGACAAAAGGTATTTTTACAGGAAGGCGATCGAGTCCAATTTTCTGACCGAGAAGGAGAGATTTTATTTGTACCTGGTCATACAAGTGGCCATATTGCTTATTACTTTCCTCCTCTAGTTGCTGGAGAACCGGGGGAATTATTTTGTGGTGATACTTTATTTGCTGGTGGTTGTGGCCGCTTATTTGAAGGAACACCAGCCCAGATGGTACAGTCTTTGAGCAAATTGCGTAATTTGCCTGACAGGACACGAATATGGTGTGCCCATGAGTACACTTTGAAGAATTTGCAGTTTGCTATAACAGTCGATGAGCAAAATTTGGACCTACAAGCTCGTTTTGCTGAGGTTAAAGCAGCACGCAGTCGGAATAAGCCTACTGTACCATCAATGATTGGTATAGAAAAACGCACAAATCCTTTTCTGGGTTGGGATCGACCTAATCTACAGTTAGCGGTTAAAAGCCAAGATCCAGTACAAACTTTTGCCCGTTTACGAGGAAAGAAAGACCAATTTTAAAAATGCTACAAATATAGCGCTGCGCGCAGGCAACAGGCAATAGGCAACAGCTCCGGAAGGGGGAATAAAAAGCTGTTTGCGCAAGCATTTCGTAGGAATCATATAAGACTTTATAGCTATTGGACACTTCCTGCAATTTGTAAATATCCCAGCGCACATTGCTATACTTCCAGTTTCGCCAAGAGTCAGGAGGAATAGTGTTTAAGTATTTCTTGGGGTTTGCCGTTTAACCCTGTAGTGGTCGATCCACTTGCGTTCAACTAAGCTTTCAGGCTTTTGAGTAAGTTTGAGTAAGTTTAGTTGAGCGGTAAATATCTCTTGATTCACTCAAATTATTTGTAATATTCTTTTTTCGCACTTGTTATTACTTATAGACATCTCCAAAAATCAAAAATCAAATCAATTATTTCTCCCTGTTCCCTGTTCCCTCTTTTCTGTTCCCTCTTTTCTGGAGATGTCTAATAATTTTTGTCAGCCTTAGCATTTTTTGTACTTTTAATATGTATAAATTAATCATATTTTTGGTATAAAATAAGTATCAAAGGTGACTGGCTTTGGCTCTAAAATCCTTACTCCTTTAGTTTTCAAATCTCAAGCTCCCTTAGAAAACATTTATTAAGTAAAATGTAAAAAAATGTAAAGAGTGTTAAGATCAAATCTAGAATAAGAAATTAATTTAGAAAAATGCTAAATCCAAGACTGCCCGAACCAGATTTACTTAAAGCAGTGCTGAAACCCTTGTTAGAGGATTTTCAGTATTGCTTTGAGCGTTCCCGTCAGTTATTGGAGAGAGAAAAAATTCCTTTTCTGAGTAGCACTGAACAATTCGACCTACTTAACAGAGTTAAGCAAGCTCAACAGGAAGTGAGTACAGCACAAACTCTTTTTCATGCAACTGAAGGTCAAGTTGGGGTAGAAACTACAGTGCTTATGCCCTGGCATCACTTACTAACGGAATGCTGGCAAGTTTCAATGCGATTTCGCAAAGAACAATCTAGATAGAATTGCTCATTACGCTCAAACTTAAGTATCAAGCAATAAATCAAAAAATTAAATTTAGTTAACTTTTAACTATAACAGTTTTGGAATTGATAACTATTAATTTTTCGATAAAAGCACTATCTTCTCTGGAAATTGATGATGACTGACCCAGATAATTTATGGGGATAAAACTCATCCAGAGTTAAGTAGATATAAAATAAGAAAAACTGTTTAAACTTTTTTAAAATTTGCTGAGTGCCTATATGGCCCTGGAGAAAACCATGTTACATCTGCTTTATATCCTAGCCTTTACTACTGTTGCCGTTTTGGCTGTTCGTAATTTAATCCGTAGTCTATTAACTGTGGGCCTTGAGTCTCAATCTTTACCCTCAAACCGAGAATGGTCTTCTGGTGATTCTTATTCTAAGTCTCGTAGAATTCCACATCCGGAACTATTAGATGAATCTGGGAATTTTATTGATGAACCTTTGTTGGTGATGCGTTCCGTTAATGTACAAGAAGCTCGTCAACAGTTGGATGCTATTTATAATTCTGAGCTTGAATCTAGTAGTGAAACTAGAGACGAGAAGGATAAATAAAGACTACAACAAATAATGCAAGATTTGTAAAAATTACAAGATATACTTGAAGAAGGAGACAGGAGACAGGAGACAGGAGATAGTCGGAAAATTACATGGGGATTCTCACCCCAAATAATTTTGAACACCGTGTAGACGGTGGGGTATTAAACCCACAAAGAAAATGATAAAAAGTCTAAAGTCTTTAATTCTCTAATTATCAGGTATTTTCTGTACAATCAAATTCATAATTGCTGTAGCAGAAAATTGATAAAAACTTAAAAACTTGCTATTGCTTTGTTTCAAAAAAACTGATAATAGCAAGTTATTTTTATAACTTTAAAATGCCAAATATTTGAGATAAAATAATTTATACTTATACCAAACACCCGGTTATAAATCAGGGATCAGACAAAACTAAAGAATAAAAGCCTCTGCAGTGTTCACACTAACAATGTATATTTAATATTAGTAGTGCAGTAGGGTAAAGATTAACCGCCAGATGACCATCCCTAAGTCCGTATTGGCAGAACTGGTGCAAGAGATTCCGCAGTTGAGACCACAAATTTACTTTAAGTCATCCCTGACTGCTCTATCTCATGCAATGGAAGACCAGGTTTTAGCAAGCTCTGATCAACCTCTGGTAATTGCAACTTTTCAGCAAGAGCGTTTTTATCGTCAGGAAGCTCATCGTTATAGACGAATTGCTAACCTAACATCCCAAGTATATGTACTAGCAGCACCAGAAACAGCATTTAAAAATTCTTCTGAGTATTACGAAACAATAGCTTTTAATACTAAAGAGACTCTAAGTAAGGAATGGAATTTACTGGTACTTGGTCAACAGTATTCAAGTTGTTTGATTTGTAATGAGCGTTTTAATTCTGGTAAAAGTGATGAAACATCTAAGTTGATTGCCATGGATCAGGCACGTCGATTTGAAGGTATCTGGACTTTTGACCGTCAAGTATGTGTCCAAGCTGCTGAATTATTACTGAATAGAATACTCAGATATAGGCCACAGTTAGAAGAAAAAGTACAAGCAGCACGAGAAGTTTATAGCATCAATCTTGATGTAGAGATGGGAAGAAAATCTGCAAAAAGAAAATCTAGCTCTAATCGTCGTTACCTAAAAAAAGCTTCAGAAGTAGTTACTCAAAATCCTCAATTTAACGATCCTTTTGCCCAACGTTTGGTGACTTATTTGCAAGCAAGTCAATATAAGTTACTTAAAACATATCGCTCGATCGCTGTTCAGGAACAAAAACAGCGCCTGATTAATATTATTTCTAATGCCATGAGGCGATCGCTAGACTCTGATGAGATTATCAAAGTAGCAGTGCAAGAATTGGGAGAAGCACTTTTAGCTTGCCGATGCTTAATTTATCAATGTCGAGCTTTAGATGTCACAGCAACTATTACGCATGAATATTTAAGTTCGTCAGTTACATCTGTGGTTAATCAAGAATGGCCTTTACAAGATAATCCTTTATTTCAAAGGGTTGTTCAAACTCAAGAGCAAGTCTCTATAGAAGATACAAGCTTACTGCCTAATTATTGTTTGACAGAAACACCACAAAGCTCTAAAGTTCAGGCCAAAAACTGTATCGAAACATTAATATCTCAATGGAAAATTAAGAGCTGGTTAATGGTACCTTTGCTTTATCAAGGAAGACTTTTAGGTATGGTGGAGTTACACCACTGTGGATCGTGTCCCCATAATTGGTCTGATGACAAAATAGATTTGGTAGAAGCGATCGCTACTCAATTAGGTATAACTTTGATCCAGGCGGAAACTTATGCCCACTTAGAAGAATTAAATCAACAATTAGAAGCTCTGGACCGGACTCGTAGTAATTTAATTGCAATTACTGGCCACGAGCTACGGACACCTTTATCAACTATTCAAGTTTGCCTTGAAAGTTTGAGTCAAGAACCAGATATGCCTGCAGAGTTACGTCAAGTTATGTTGGAAACTGCATTAGCAGATGCAGATAGAATGCGTAATCTTGTGCAAGATTTCTTAACATTGTCTCATTTAGAAAGTGGTACGGTTGAGTGGAATGTAGAATATCTGCCTCTATTAGAATGTGTTGATTTGGCTCTGAGTAGTATTCGTGCCCATCATTTACAAAGAGATTTACCGAATATTACTACTGAGGTATCGACAGAACTACCTTTAGTTTTAGCTGATGGAGAATGGTTAGTGGAGGTATTGTCAAAACTCCTTGATAATGCTTGTAAGTTTACTCAGTCTGAAGGAACAGTAATGATTAGAGCTACTTCTAATGGAGATAATATGTTGGAAGTGACAGTCTCTGATACTGGTCGTGGGATTGAACCTAAGCGCTTAGAAGCTGTATTTGATCGTTTTTATCAAGAGGAAGGTGCTTTACGGCGCAGTGTTGGTGGTACAGGTTTAGGTTTAGCCATTTGTCGGCAGATTATTACTCGCTTGGGAGGAAAAATTTGGGCAGAGTCAGCGGGTAAAAATCGGGGTAGTAAGTTTCACTTTACAATTCCAATTGTTAGTAATAGTGAAAAAATGGAGAGGGAAAATCAAACAAGAAGAAAGGAATCTAATTCATAAACTTAGCAGCTAGCAAAGTAGTAGTTTAGGTTTTAATGAATAGAGAAATGATTCATCTTCTAAAAAATGAAATTCTTGGTCCAATCCAGTTAATTGAAAAACCAATTGAATATCATCTTGGATATTGAACAGATATAATAGACATCCTCTTTTTTCAGAAATTTTTCGGATAATAACTAAAGTAGTTAATCCCAAATTATTAATTTGGTTTACTAATCCCATATCTATTATCCAGTATAAATTTCGTGTTTTGTCGATTAGTTTGTCTACTATTTGCTTGAGTTGATGACTTCTCTTTAAATCTAAGTTGCCTTGAGGGCGAAATAAAATTGCTTCCATATAGTCCGATATAATTCAATAAGTGAAGGTGAAAAATAGCTGTTCCTTATATAGTGTTAAAAATGCCTAATAAAGGTAATAAATATAATCAAGGGTAATGATCGGCTTTAACCAAAAGTTAGTTACTATAGTATTTCCAGTAAACAAAAAAAAAATTGCGTTTTTTATTCGAGAAAAAATATCTATAGCAATTTTCTTTAGGTTATGTCAAAATATTCTGAAAAAAGCAAAAAGTAACAATACTCAAAAAATGCTATATGTAGCAATCTTATTTGAGTTGTAAGATATTGTAGACTTTTAGAGAACAGGTTAACTAGGAGTCGAAAGTCGCTAATTTCTCACAAATAATTTAGGATTACTCTATTGACAGTAATTAACAATATAGTTTTATTATTCGATTCTTTATCTAGACTAAAATCAAGTCATAGTAAAATTCAAGAGGACTATTGCAATTACCCTCTTTTTTAACTTCAACCATAACCGAAAAAAAAGAATGATACTATCTTTAGTCGATGGCAATTAGTAATTAATGGCCTCAAGTCTGGCCAGAGTCCTAAAATATCCTTTTGTAACAGAACCTTACAATTTCTTAAACCTGGGTAACTGTGGTGATAGGATTCCATAAAAAGGTTCATATAAAAAATCTATGGCAGACGAACTAACAGGTCAACCCCCTATTTTCGGTGGCAGTACTGGTGGCTTACTGACCAAGGCCGAAGTTGAAGAAAAGTACGCTATTACCTGGACTAGCTCAAAAGAGCAGGTATTTGAGATGCCTACAGGTGGTGCAGCTATTATGAATGAAGGTGAAAACCTACTATACTTAGCTCGCAAAGAGCAATGCTTGGCCCTCGGCACTCAACTAAGGACTAAATTTAGGCCCAAAATTGAGGACTTCAAAATCTATCGGGTTTTCCCTGATGGTTCTACTGAGTATCTACATCCGAAAGATGGAGTCTTCCCTGAAAAGGTTAATGAAGGACGTCCTTATGCAGGTAAGATCGACCGTAACATTGGTCGTAACCCAGAACCTGCTGCTCTCAAGTTTACTGGTAAGAAACCATACGACTCATAGGTTGTGATTAATCAGTAGATAAAAGCGCACCGCTTGCTAGTCAATGGCTTCCTCAGCGTAAAGACGGAGCAAAAAAGCTTGGGTCGATTGTTTATATGAGATGCAACTCAACTTGTTTGATTTGTATATCTAGGCTGAGAGTCTGTGTTTAGCTCGGCGACATTAAATGCGCAGCGTTGCGTCAGCAAAATAATAATTTTCCGTTATAATCATGTGATTTAACGGCGAGAGTGTCAATTTCTATCATCACCTTGGCTTCCAGATATCTCATCTGAAGCTGAGGTTTTAATTTTATTAGAGTCGCTGCTGAATCTCAAATCTAAAACCTCAAAATTTATGATATTCCCAGACTTCTCCAAATTTTCCCAACTAGCAAAACAAGGTAACTTTGTTCCTGTCTACCAAGAATGGGTAGCAGACCTCGATACTCCTGTTTCTGCTTGGTATCGTGTATGCGCGGGTCAACCATACAATTTTTTACTAGAATCAGTTGAAGGTGGGGAGAAAATCGGACGCTATAGTTTTCTTGGCTGTGACCCATTGTGGACATTGGAAGTAAGAGGGGAACATACTACCCAAACTTACCGCGATGGCACAGTTAAAACTTTTGAGGGAGACCCCTTTGAAACTCTAGATAACTGTCTGCAAAAATATCAACCTGTCAAACTACCTCAACTACCACCTGATATTGGTGGCTTATTTGGTTTTTGGGGTTATGAGTTGATTCGGTGGATCGAACCTCGTGTACCTGTTTACCCATATACTGAAAATGATTTGCCTGATGGTTTGTGGATGCAGGTCGATAATCTTTTGGTTTTTGACCAGGTAAAACGGAAGATTTGGGCGATCGCCTATGCAGACCTCCGCTCTCCAGAGGTAGATTTAAAGGCAGCTTATCAACAAGCGTGCGATCGCGTTTCTCAGTTAGTAGATAAATTGCAATCTCCTCTATCACAACAAGATACTTTACTAGAATGGCAACCACCTGCTGGAAAAAGTCGAGAAGTTGGAGATATCTATAGTAGTAATACACCCCGCGAACAATTTTGTGCCAACGTTGAAAAAGCTAAAGACTACATCAAAGCAGGAGATATTTTTCAGGTAGTTATTTCGCAACAACTTTCAACGGAATATACAGGGGAGCCATTTGCTCTTTATCGTTCCCTGCGACTAATAAACCCTTCTCCGTACATGGCTTATTTTAATTTTGGTGATTGGCAAATCATTGGTTCGAGTCCGGAAGTTATGGTAAAAGCAGAAAATACCCCTGATGGCAAACGTCTTGCTACGGTGAGACCAATTGCCGGAACTCGTCCCCGTGGTAAAACTTATGCAGAAGATAATGCTTTAGCTGAGGAGTTGTTGCAAGACCCGAAAGAAAGAGCAGAACATATTATGCTAGTCGATCTAGGTCGGAATGATTTGGGGCGTGTTTGCCGAGTGGGAACAGTAAAAGTTGATGAATTAATGATAATTGAACGTTATTCTCATGTGATGCACATTGTTAGTAATGTGGTGGGAGAATTGGCAGATGAGAAAACTGTTTGGGATTTATTGAAGGCTTGTTTTCCAGCGGGTACTGTTAGCGGTGCGCCAAAAATTCGGGCGATGGAAATTATTAATGAATTAGAGTCTTGTCGCCGGGGTGCTTATTCTGGGGTTTATGGATATTATGATTTTGAGGGTCAGTTGAATAGTGCTATTACGATTAGAACTATGGTTGTTCGGCCGAAAAATGATGGTAAACACACGGTAACTGTGCAAGCGGGAGCTGGTTTGGTTGCGGATTCTGTGCCGGAAACAGAGTATGAGGAAAGTATTAATAAAGCTAGAGGTTTGTTGGAGGCAATTCGGTGTTTGAAAAAGAGTTAAAAATGTTGGTAAAAAGTTAGTTTGACAATAGCTTTGTTGTACAAAAAATGATTAGAAACAGGGCTGACGCACGCAGACGAAATTATACACCATTTGTAAGGGTTAACGGCCGTTAACCCCTACTATTTCGTACCTTTTTCCTAAAAATCTATTCCCTGTTGCTTTCCGGAGCTGTTGCCTGTTGCCTGCTATGTGCAAAAAGTCTATATCTTTTTCACGCCTATATAGCAATGAGCGCTGGCATCTTTACATGTTACATAGATATTTGCAATGTAATATAAAAGTAACTGTATGAGCTGTATTTTTCATAAATTAGGCGATCGCTAAACCTTAAAGTTTTAAGGATGTCTGTAATGGTATTGATAATTTACAGTTTATAGCTTGAAATTGTTTAC
>NZ_JAAHGU010000200.1:0-10657 GCF_010692685.1 Okeania sp. SIO2F5
ACGCATCCTTAAAACTTTAACCTTTAGCGATCGCCTAATTTATGAAAAATACAGCTCATACAGTTACTTTTATGTTACATTATCAATATTTATGTAATATGTAAAGATGCCAGCGCTCATTGCTATAATTGTTGAAAAACTAATGAATCAACTATCATCAACTGACGATGACTTAGATGAAAGCATATTCAATGAACTTCACTCACCACCTATATTTCCCAGTCAAAACAATGGCAAAAAACAAGAGAGTTAAAGGAATTTTAGAATACACACTCCTACCTACTCTCATACCAATTTCATTGATATTACTATTCACAATTGCAGCAATATCAATCACTCCTGGAGAGAGTAGAGGAGAAATAGAAAAGACTGAAACTAAGGAGAGATAATGGGTTTAGGAAACGCACTTGCTAAAATATCAGGAGCTGCACAAAGCAACAGTTCATCACTTGCTAACGGTGAACACAGACTTGGAACTGCTAGTGATATAGTGGGAAAAGCAACAGCAGATTCGCTAACACCAGCTAATCCAGGCACACTGCAACCGCACAAGTCTATGGCAGACTTGCAGTCACCCGTAACCATTACTGAAGAACAATATCAAGCTCTCAAGGGTAAGGTTAACGAACAGGTGAAAGTTAATGCAAGCAGTGCCAAAGGATATCGAACTGCTGCCAGACTATTGAAAAGTGATTACAATCGTAATAATGCTTTCTATGGAGTCAAAGGGTACGCACGACAAGCGATTAAATATGCTGCCAAGTCGGCAAAACTGTTAGCAGGATTTGGAACGTATGCACAAGGTAAAAGGAAAGTTTTTGCTGGTGCTGCTGCTAACTATGAGCAAGCTTCCCAAAAAGCTGATGCTGATATAGCAGCAATTAGAAGCAAATTGAGAAGCTAACAAACATTTGACCTGATTTTAGGGGAGGCTGCAACCTCCTCTTGTCAATATATCACAAATAGAAAGGATATTATGTGGCAAGCGACATTTTTATTCAATGGCATCTTCACTGCTGCCATTTTAGTGGGATATGAAGCTGTGGGTTGGTGGCGACTGTTGATTCCTGTGATAGCTCTAAAACTACTAGCAACGATTGGATTGACTGGTTACTATTGGATTAAAAGAGGAGTTAGTGATTTCTGGGAACTAATAGCATTCACTATCCTAACAGCAACAGCATTTTTATCGGGGTTTAGCTTGGGAGCTTTTATCTGATGAACTTGGCAACTGAGAGAATTATAAGTCATTTAAATGAACTGCATGATGTGACTAAACTTTACTTGTTAGGTCAATCATTTTTCGGTATTTATGCAGTAATTAGTCACAATGAGCAACTGTTACATTTTGCCGTTGCATGGTCACTAGGTCATTGTGTTTTAGGGTGGGTTATTAGTAAAACATCAGCTCAGTTCAAAGAGTTAATTGATGTAATTCGTAGAGCTGAACAATTAGATTTTGATTCGGAAACTGCTGCCATATTGTACAGTCGTGAACAGGTATTTAATCAAGATGCAAAACAAATATTATCTCTTGGCAGTACTACAGATAACCAGGAGGCAATCGCACCGGAACTGGTAGAATCACAGGAAGCTGCCAAACAACCTACTTTCACACTATCAAAACGGGTGGAAGGATTGGAAGAACTGGAAGTAGCGGAAGTTGTTAAGCTAGCCGATTTTATTCGTACTTCCACCGCTTCCGATTCTTACATCATTGAGAATGTGTTGCATTGCAAAGGTAGAAGCTATCAGAAAGGTAAACAGTTATTGGAACAAATAAAAGCAATTTTGTAAAAAAGATTAAGGGAGAATGAAAGATTGCCGAATTGGATTAGATTGTCGCTTTTTCCATGCAATACATTCTATTACAAGCAATCAATGGTATAAATAATTAATCCTCCCAGATTGGTAGTCTGAGAGGAGTGTAATATAATTCCAATTATTGTTTATTTGGAATTATATGGAAAAGTAAAAACTCAATTCTACTTCAATTATATCATGAGTGAAACAAAAAGCAACAATTACGACAACCTTCGTGGAAATACAACCCCTGGATATTTAGATTCAGGTAATGACCTAAAGTATGCTTGTGAATCTATGAATCCATACTCACAACCACCGTCAGCATTTTTTGACCCTACAAACATGGGGATTGACGAATTTGAACAATCTTCACAAGAGGCTTTTGTGGGATTTATTCAGAATGATTGCCAAGGGTTTGAGTATTTTCTGAATCAGGGAATTAACAAAAAAACTTTCAAGAAAGCTATATGGCAACTGCTATTTTATATATGCGAAAAACTGTACAATCACGAGAAATTAAATAAGGCTAATCTTTATCTAGAATTAAAAACGATGGGGCAACAAAATATTATCAGTGAATTAGAAAAATTAATAAAGATTTCCGAATCTCTTAATTGGCAACTTGCTGTTTTTTCTGTGTCTAAATTAGCCCAGTTACCAGAAAACAAAACGCATTTTAAATCTATCAGAGAGCTACAGGCAAAAGAAGTTTTGGACAAGGCTGAAAACTGCATACTACAGACAGAATCCCTCCAAAGACTTCGAGATGAGTATGAATATCACCCAATAGATTTTGATGATTTATTAGCTCCGTTAAGAAGTAAATGGGCTGGAATTATAGCTTATGAATTACTAGACAATGATTTATCTCCAGCCGAACTAACTCAAAAATTCAAAGAGTACAAAGCACATAAAATTTATGTAGAAGATGTTTATAAAGTCTTAATAAAGCAAGAAGAAGAAGCAGAGGATAAGGAGATATTTAATCTGCTCAAAAAACCCCAGAAAAAAAATAATTATTTGCCTAATGATTTAGCTCCAGTTCAGAAATTTATTGAGTCAATTGGATGGGATGAAACTGCAGCAACAATGATAATTATGAGTGCTGTGGCAGGGATATTAGAACAAGGATTTAGTGTATCTATACCGGAGAAAAACTGGAAGGAGCGATGCTTGTCAATGTTTACAGCTCTTGTTTGTCGCAGCGGGAAAATGAAAACTCCATTAATGGGTGAATTAGTTTTTGACCCAATCATTAGTTTAGTTGAGGATGAGTGGAAGTGTTATCAAGAGGAACTGGAACAGTGGGAAAAAGAGAACAAAGATAAGAAACCAAGTGAACAAGCTCCGAAACCAGTAGAGCCACCTAAGCGAATCATGGGAGATTTAACTAAAGAAGCTCTATCAAGAGTTTTTCAAATGAATGAAGGCAATGGGGTATTGGTAGCTAAGGATGAACTCAGTGGTTTTTTCAAAGGATTGAATCAATACAAACGTGGTAAAGGTGATGATACTGAATTTTACTGTGAACTTTGGAACGGCAGGGTTTTCCCTCCAGAACGAGTAGGTGAGAAAAATATCAGTAATGGGATTTTCAGATGTCAATCAGGGATTCTAGGTGGTATTCAGCCCAAGATATTGCAATCATTATTTGGTAACGAAACAATTGGGAATGGCTTTTTTGCCAGGTTCAGTTGGTATTTAAGAGACACGGCTGAAAAATTTACTCCCACCTTTCCTGATATCGAGGATGAATCAAAGGTGGCTACAGTTAGTATTAGTAAGTTTATGAGGGGCTTCTATCAAAAGATAATGAAGCTGACGGCAACTGATTTCACCTTTAGTTCTCCGGCGAAGAAATATATCAAGCATCAGATTAATAAGATTGATGAAAGAGCAGATCAAGCTTACCGGAATGGTAAGGATATTGAGGAGGAATTTCTACTGAAGTTCCGGGGTAAATTACTAAGATATTGTGCTTTACTTCAAATAATTCATTATCCAGATAATCCATCATTGAAAATAAATAAAACTATTTGTCAGATAGCTTTTAATTTGTTAGCTGAGGAACTATTTTTTGTTAAGAAAATGATTTCTCTTAATGTTAGTAATAGCCAAGAAACATTACCTGATAGGTGGATAAAGATATTAGATAAAGCTGCTCAGTTAGATGTTGTTAAAGGTCGTGATATTCAACGTCAATATGGCCATAAAGCAGAAATAGTTAGGCAGGACTTTATAGATATGGCCAAAAAAGGATTAGGTTTTACTGTTGGTAAAGGCACTAGATTAGGATTTACTATAAATTCTTCGACAATCGACAACAATCATTTCTAATCCTTACACAGTATACATTTAAGTCTCCGACATTTCATTCGACAAAGTTCGACACTTTCGACACTTTTGATGAAACTGTCGGAGAAACTGTCGGAACTGTCGGGAACTGTCGAGCGATTTGTCGGGGCTTTTATTCCTTATCCTGTATAACTTTGAATTGAATTATGTCGAATGTCGAGCAGTTTATAGATACTCAAAAAATTCCGATCGCCACTATGGGACATATAGTTGGCCACAAACATAGTAGCTTATCTATAATTGGCCATCAATGAATGATAAAAATTAGTCTAAAATTTTCTAAGATATTAGAATTCTAAGATTAATTATTACGAGGGTCGTTGTGAAAAAAAAATCCTAATTCATAAAGAGAATATTGGGTCAAAAATTAAAAATATTCAGAGTATAAAGTTAGAGGTTGTTATTTAGAAAAGGTGGAGTAATAGTAGTAACTTTAACCTTGGCGGAGCCACAGTTTATGTATCTGCTACTGTTACTATCGCTGATGGCAGAATGTAAGTATTGAACAAATTCGGTAGCAATACTTTAGCGTCAGTGGCCTGCACCGTCCGTCTGTTTCATCATTATTTTTGTATTTTGTTATTATGTGAGGACGTGTGCAGGTAAAGTGTTGCAGCGTAGCGGTACCGAATTTGTCGCCGTTGTTTTTCGGTTGCGCTATCATTGTTTGCCGACTACTAAAGCTGCCAAAAACGCAATCATTGACTGAATTTTTTTAGCCATCCAAAAGACTCAAAGATTACGGAAACTTAATCAACGACGGCTCCCCTGAGACGGAACCTTAGAAAGAATTAATTTGTTTAAGGGGGGGCTTAATGGTTACTAGTGTTGAACAAAAAATTACAATTGAAAAATGGGAATATGCAGTTGAACATCCAGAAGATTTAGTGGATGAAGATATACAATTTGGCTTTAAGCTTATTAATAATAGAGAACAACAATGTTACTATTCATATTTATATGTAGAGAGTGGTCTGGTATTTGAGATGGTTAATAAAGGAAAGCCTGGTATACATAGAACAGTTGATGCAGCAATTGAGTATTTAATGTCTCTTGCTGATTATGTTGTTAGAGTACATCGAATTATACGTCTAGTTCCAGTTAAACTGTGCGTATAAGATAAATTATACGTGTGGCGTTGTTTTCTGTCCGTTTCCTCTCGCAACGCCATCTCGAGCAGAAACAGTTGATTCATTTTTGTTAGACTGTGCTAAACCAGCGGCACCAGCAATTGCTGTTCCAGCTAACCCGATTCCGGATGACCATTTGGCATCATCACTATCGGTAACTAAGACAGTAACTCCAATGATTCCACCAATCGTTGCAATAAAGATAGGGGTTATGGAGTAAATGAATTCAGGAGTGAGTAGTTTCATCTTTAGTAATCCTTCATGGGTGCAGAAATTGTTCTTTCTATGGCAAATCTTTGTACGAAGAGAGTTCTATTTCTAGGGAGTTTCGTATAACAGGTTCGCCATATTGACCTAAACTATGGAAAAAGTATCATTGACTTGTTCTAGTCTATCCAGGACTTAGCCAAAATACACCATCCATCGCTGTTCTTGCTTACAGTCCAGCAGGTATTCATCATAAACTTTCGGTAAGTGGGAAACCAGCCAGTTTTAACGGCTGGATGGAAACAACTCGACGGGTTTTAACCCGTAGTCAAAATTTGTGTTATAATTAAGTCTAAAGACAAAGACACTAAGACCTCTGAATCATGGTGAAAGCCCGATATCTAGTGGACGCTTCAGTTAAAGGGTAGCTAGCCGAAAAGGTGGCTCGGTGCTTGCCAGCACTCTGTTTCCAGCCGTTAGACAGCACGTTGTAACTCAGAGCGAGTGAATCAACCAACAACTTAAAAAGTAGCCTCAATGGTCGCCAGACCGGAGAGAGTAGTGGCAATTGGCACCGCCTTGTGAGCTGCTGCTGCATTCGTACTACGGTGCGGTGCTGGCAATGTGGCCGTTTCGAGCAATGTGGAAATCGTGGTTTTAACCCGATTTACAGCTCCTCTGAAGAATCCACGCGACTTTAGTCCGTGGAGTGTCAAAAGACTGTAAGAATATTTTAGCATCTTGCCATTTTCGGAAATGGCTTAAAGCTAGGGTTCGTGACTAAGTCTCCAAACTCAATTGTTTTGTATCCGTATTTATAGTTAATAAAAATGCCAGAATAAAATTTGGCACACACAAACCTGCAATTAGGGCTAAAACTAGAGACGCTGCAATGAGCGTGCCAACTAATCCTATAATTCTTTTGTGGCAAAACTTTTAAGTTCTTAGCTAGAAAAGGTATGCTATACCTTTCATCAACTATTTTTAATAGATAGTGAAAGCTGAAATCCCGTAAATTCGTTATCTAGTTTGTGATAGCAAAGAACTTGGTACTTAATTGCAGTTACTCTAGTTTTACGCCTTTAAGAATGGCAGAAATATTGAGGCGTTAGCGGAGCTTTGCGTCAACAATCGCCTCAATTAGTAGACTTTATGTATACCGCTAGCGTAAATCCTGATTAGTTTTGGTTAGTGAATTCAACTCTAAACATCGATCAATTCTAATATTGCCCAAGTGTGGGGACCAACAATTCCATCCACAGTTAAATCATTGAATTTTTGGAATTTCTTCACAGCTTCTTCTGTTGCTACACCAAATATTCCATCAACTACCAAGGAAGCATATCTAAGACCATTTAACCGTCTTTGTAGATATTCTACATCTTCTCCAGTGCTACCCAAAAACAGAGTAGTGCGGACAATTTTCCTTGTATCTATTACTCCCCAAGTTTGGGAACCAACAATTCCATCCACAGTTAAACCATAGTATTTTTGGAATTTCTTTACAGCTTCTTCTGTTGCTACACCAAATATTCCATCAACTACCAAGGGACCAAATCTAAAAACATTTAACTGTCTTTGTAAATGTTTCACATCTTCACCAGTGCTACCAAAGGTAAGAGTACGAAGAGACCTAGTTCTTTGAGTTCCAGTAAACATAATTTTCTCCTTGTTTTTTGAATTGATCAGGACTTACGCAGTAAAGCTATATATAGCGTATTAATTGGTCATCATTCAAGATAAACCCAGTATAATTAGTCTCGTTGCGTAAGTCCTACTCTATATTTTTATTATCTCCTAAATTTTTGAGCAGGTAGATAATGTGCATGAGTTATCACAATTAACTTTTTATTGTGGGTGGACGTGAATTTTCTATCACAACTTGACTTGATTAGAGAAATATTGTCTAATTTTAGCTGAAATTTTCCCTGGTGATGCTAACTTTAATAAACTTCAACATAGTGTTCGTTAATCTGCAAACCTTTTGCAAATTGCTGCTGAAAATAGAAAGAATCAGGCAGAAGCTTCCAAGCTTCAGGATTGGGCGGATAGGTTGATGGGTCGTAAGTATGATAATGGTTCTTGGGGCAGCAAGCTCAGTTTTTTTTGCCAAATCTACCCCTAGAATAAGTTGATTAAACTTGATTGAATTAATTAATTAATTTTTGTCATCCTGACTGGAATATAACCAGAATAATCAGAACAATTTTTCATTTTCAAATGACCACTATCATCTAACTCAACATAAAAATTATCAGGTTGATAGTTACGGTTTATTGCATCCCTACCTGGATAAGTAGGTCTATTACCTTGAAGAGTATAACCATTTCTTTGACGATGCATATTCATTTGTTGTTCAAAGTAAACTCTCCTACCATTAGGTCTAGTTACATTTACAACCATAGTTCCAAAATTTCCATTCATTTTTAAACGACCTTTATATAACAATCCGTTGACTTTCCATTGTAAATTCCATGTTCCGTTCATCCCTTCATTTATAACGCTACGAGTGATCAGGGGCTCAACTTTTACCTGAGCAAAAGCAACTTTTGCAGGAATTATTGTGGCAAATGATAAAGAAGTAGCGGTTAAAGCAACTAAACTGAAACTAAAAGCTTTGTTGAGGTTAGTTTGAATATTCATCTAAGGTTCCCTTGTTTTTAATTTGTTGATGTGGGAAGAGGTTGTTCTCTTTCCTTTCATGTCTTAATCATCTCCTAAATTTTGGCGAAGTTCGATAATGTGCATTAGTTGTCACAATTAACTTTTTATTGTGGGTGGACGTGGATTTTCTTACACATTGATTAGCAGTTAGGGGTCACATTCTGCCATGATAATAGTTTTGTGAGGAGATAGTGACATTTTCTTGGTTAACTGTCCAGTGAGGTGCGTATACTCAAGAGTGATTTTTATCTTCCAATAACTTATCAATTTTTTTGTACCTTTCCAGTCTCTGTATTTCATTTCCTATGCTTTCCTCTATCCAGGTAGAGCAGAGACTACTACGGCTTTTCCCCTGAAAATTGCCATAAACGTGTCGAATATTAAAACATGATTGGTGAGTCGAGCGCTTCAATATGTTGATGATTGATTTGTAGAATATACTCACTGTAATTAGCTACCTCATCCAATCCTGTGAAATTCAGAAAGAATTCAGTGGCGAGCCAAATAAACAAGATTAATATTAATTTTTTCCATTTCATGTTCATAAGGTTTTAGCCTCCGACTGAATCTATTCCCTATATTTCTGTTTGCGCAATAACTAGAAGTTTTGGTAGTGTATCAAAGAAGTGTGGATAAAGGAGTGAAGTACCTCAACTATAACGAAGTTTAGTTGAGGCTCCCCCATCTAAAATGAAACACTTTTAGATGAGGACTCCTTATACCTTCTGTCAGAGCGATAGTTTTAATAAGTGTATTTGAAGATGGCATCACCCAAAGCTTTCCAGGTTTCAGGACCCACCACTCCATCTACTGTAATATCAGGCGATGGAAAAGGAAAAGTAGCGTTATAATTTTGTTGAAACTCAGCTACTATTTGTTTGGTTTGACTATCATATTGGGCATCAAATATTACATTATCGGTAATAAGAGTCGGTCTTCCAACTGGTAGACCGAACCAAAAGATTGAAGATAACAATTGTTCAAGAAACCGAACAGCATCTCCACTATCCCCTTCTTTTAATACAGGCAAAGTTGATACAGTCATTGTTGATACAGTCATTTGAGAAAATTCCTTATTGCTTCATTACAAACAATCTAACCAAGGTTTATTTGCAGTAACGAAAATGGTACTTAATTTCAAGTCGAATGTTAAATAAGACTGTTTCTGGGAATTTTCCATAACCAATGTGCATTTCTAATTCACTTCAAAACAAAAATCCAATTTTTCTGGCAAAATTATTCACATTACTGGTGTTCATCTGAATTTGTGTTATCAAAGTGCAACCTTTGATTAAAAACATTACTAAACAGGACAATTGGCGATGCAAAGTGACATTATGGGAGCTTACAGTCCAGTGAAGGGTGTCTAGTGAACTGTACAGTGATTACTAGACACCTCACTACACAGTAAATATACCTATTGGAAAGTGTTCTTTTCTCAAGAGTTATTCTTCATCTTCAAGTGAAATTTCAAGGTCGCTCATTTCATTGTGAAGTTTTCTAAATCTGCTTATCTCATCAATTACACCGTTTTCAATCCATGGAGCACAATAAGCGCTTTGGCTTTTACCCGATGTTTCAGTGAGAAAGACTAACGCTTTATATATATAGTCAGGGACACTAACTGATATTTGTTTCATTTGTTTCTGACTACCTTTTTTGCCTCTTGACATATACTTATATATCACTTATAATAAAAGTATATTCAAGGAATAAATAGACTGGTGAACGGGAGAAACCGGACGAACTATAGGCTATTAAACCTTGATAATACAATACCAATACCTTTAATATACTTTATGGAGGGCTACATATCCAGTAACAACTTTAACTGCTACACAATTGCTAAAATTCATCGAGCTATTCAGTTTGCTATCGGTCAATCTGACTGGCTTTCACGGAAACAATTACTTGAAGGGCTTGCCTTCGCTGGCATTCCAATTTCATATCCACAACTATATAAAGATGTGGAATTATTGAAGTCATGCAATATCAGTGGGTTCAATCACTTCAAGGGCGATAGAGGATTTGATAGAAGTTCATCAGAAATTATCGTTGTGTTTCGATGGATGGCAACATACCGTTCGCGCGGTCAAGGTGTACTTCACCTACCTGAACTTTTGAAATTAATCAGAGATTACGACAATGACAACAAACAACAGCGCCATAGTGCAACAAATCAACCAATCG
The DNA here is from genome assembly GCF_010692685.1 of Okeania sp. SIO2F5. Lineage (NCBI taxonomy): Bacteria > Bacillati > Cyanobacteriota > Cyanophyceae > Oscillatoriales > Microcoleaceae > Okeania > Okeania sp. SIO2F5. The sequence goes on from NZ_JAAHGU010000200.1 coordinate 10,353, forward strand.
AAGTCAACTCAATCCCAGTCTGAAAAACAATTTCAACGTTTAGAACTCAGTGAAATTATTGCTGATGCTAAACGTACCGCTCGTGAAGACGCTATCACTTGGGGTAAAGCATATCAACATTATTATGCTGACTTCAAAGAAGATGCTCGCATGATAATTGTTGAAAAACTAATGAATAAACTATCATCAACTGACGATGACTTAGATGAAAGCATATTCAATGAACTTCACTCACCACCTATATTTCCCAGTCAAAACAATGGCAAAAAACAAGAGAGTTAAAGGAATTTTAGAATACACACTCC
>NZ_JAAHGU010000201.1:0-10540 GCF_010692685.1 Okeania sp. SIO2F5
ACAATCAACAGTTTGTTAACATACCTGATTATAGATGAATAGAGATGTTAAGATCTAAAGCTCATTAAAAAGGGATAAAAGTAATAATTACCGAAGAATCCTATAGATCACAATCAAGTTCTTTAGATCAAGATGAATTACAAAAATCTGGTGAGTCAAAACCGATATTTAAAGGAAAAAGAATAGCAAGAGGATTGTATAAAACAGGAGAGAAGAAGTTATTAAATGCTGATGTGAATGGAGCATTTAATATAATTAGAAAAGTAATTCCCGATGTTTTTGACCAGGGAATAAAGGGTTTGCCGTTTAACCCTGTAGTGCTTGAACCACTACGAATGACTATACTTTCAGACTTTTTAGTAAGTTTAGTTGAGCGGTTAATACAACTTAACGTCGGTATGTAAAAGTTTGTAATCAGAACGCAGATTTTATTTCAACTTTCTGACTGCTGATCGCAATACTAAAGAAATTTTGAATACTGCGTTTGAAAAATTAACAGCTTAGTTCTTTTTTCGCAGTATATAAGAACACAAAAAACTCCAAGGAAAATAGTAACAATTAAGGTAAGGTAGCTATGACAACTAATCATTTGCTCGAAATCAAAGACTTCGGTCAGAGTATCTGGATGGATAATCTCAGTCGCAATATCATTGAGTCTGGGGAACTCAAAAATATGATTGCCCAGAAAGGGATTCGTGGTATCACTTCTAATCCCGCTATCTTTGAGAAAGCAATCGCTGGTAATGCTATCTATGATGCAGATATTGAAGCAGGTATCAGCGCTGGTAAGTCAGTGATGGAAATTTACGAATCTCTTGTTTTTAAGGATATTCGTGATGCTTGCGATATATTTATGCCAGTCTACGAACAAACTAATGGATTAGATGGTTATATTAGTATTGAGGTCCCACCTACTATAGCCAAAGATACAGAAAGTACCATCAGCGAAGCAATTCGTTATTATACTGCTATCGGTCGCGAAAACCTAATGATTAAAATTCCAGGTACGCCAGAAGGTTTACCAGCAGTAACAAAAGTTATTAGTGAAGGAATTAATGTCAATGTCACTTTGCTATTTTCTGTAGAAAGCTATGTAAACACCGCTTGGGCCTATATTGAAGGTCTAGAAGCAAGAGCAGCTAAAGGAGAAGATGTCAGTAAGATAGCTTCTGTGGCAAGTTTCTTTTTAAGTCGCATTGATAGTAATATTGACGCTACTATTGATAGCAAAATCAAGAATGTAACCGATGATACTGTCAAGGCCAAACTAGAAACCGTCAAAGGAAAAGTAGCGATCGCTAATGCCAAAATAGCCTATCAAGAATACAAAAAAATTATTCAGAGCGACCGCTGGAAAGCTCTATCTGCAAAAGGTGCAACAATGCAAAGGCTATTATGGGCAAGTACTAGCACCAAAAATCCCACCTACAGTGATGTGATGTATGTGGATGAATTAATTGGGCCTGATACAGTAAATACTTTGCCTCCCCAAACCATAGATGCTTGTGCTGATCACTGTCATGTTGATAACCGAGTAGAGACTAATATAGAAGAAGCGATGCAGCTAATAGAAAGTCTTAAAGACCCCGATATTAATATCAATATCGACCAAGTTATGGACGAACTGCTAGCAGAAGGGATCGACAAATTTATCAAACCCTTTAGTTCCCTAATTAACTCCCTAGAAGAAAAAGTCAAAAAATTAGCACCTGTCTCAAGTTAGAAAAATCTTATAGCAGGGAACAGAGAACAGGGAACAGGGAACAGTGGGAAAAGCATACGGTTCATCATCAATCTATATTCCTAATTCCTAAGCAACTCGTTCCTTGCTATATGTCATCAGTCATTTTCATGTCGGCGACAGCCGAAACTTAAAAAAAAACGGTTTGACTGATGACCAAAAATTAAAATTAATGTAGCTAAAGACGCTGAATTATTTAATTATTTAGTATAAAACAATCAACATAGCTAATTGTAGTGAAATAATAAAATAGCACACCTCGGCAAAAACAAACAAGCTTCTATAGGTAACTAAATTAGAAGGAGTCAACATAGATGGTAGCACTATTAGAAAATCCCCTGCGGATTGGGTTACAACAAGACCGAGTCCCAGAACCCCAGATTTTAATTATCTTCGGTGCTTCAGGGGACCTAACTCAAAGGAAACTCGTTCCAGCACTCTATCAAATGAAGCTAGAGCGCAGACTCCCCCCCGAACTAACAATAGTCGGAGTAGCACGCAGAGAATGGAGCCATGATTACTTCCGCGAACAAATGCGGACTGGCGTAGAAGAATTTGGTGGTGGATTACAATCTGAAGAACTCTGGAATGACTTTGCCAAAGGAATTTTTTACTCTCCCGGTAATATCGACAAACCAGAAGATTACCAAAAACTAAAAGAATTTTTGAGCCAACTTGACGAAGAAAGAGGTACGCGAGGTAATCGCGTATTTTACTTATCTGTAGCACCACGCTTTTTTGGAGAAGCTGCTCAACAGTTAGGCGCAGCAGGAATGTTAGAAGACCCCAAAAAACATAGATTAGTAATTGAAAAACCCTTTGGTAGAGACCTCAGCTCCGCTCAGGTACTCAATAAAATCGTTCGCCAAGTTTGCCCAGAAGAGCAAATATATCGCATCGACCACTATCTAGGAAAAGAAACAGTTCAAAACTTAATGGTATTTCGATTTGCCAATGCCATTTTTGAACCCCTATGGAATCGTCAATTTGTCGATAACGTTCAAATCACTGTTGCAGAAACAGTAGGATTAGAAGGACGTGCTGGATATTATGAAACATCAGGTGCCCTGCGGGACATGGTACAAAATCATCTGATGCAACTATTCTCCCTCACAGCAATGGAACCCCCTAATTCCCTCGATGCTGACAGTATTCGTAACGAAAAGGTAAAAGTAGTTCAGGCAACCCGCTTGGCAGACTTAGAACGCCTGGAGCTTTCTGCAATTCGTGGCCAGTATACAAACGGTTGGATGAAAGGCAAAGATGTACCAGCTTATCGGGAAGAAGGAGGAGCAGACCCCAACTCCACCACACCTACTTATGCAGCACTGAAACTCTATATTGATAACTGGCGTTGGAAAGGAGTTCCATTTTATCTGCGGACTGGTAAGCGAATGCCGAAAAAAGTCTCAGAAATCGCGATTCAGTTCAAAGAAGTACCATATTTAATGTTCCAGTCAGCAGCTAAACAAGCAAATCCTAACGTATTGGCTTTGCGAATTCAGCCAAATGAAGGAATTTCTATGCGTTTCGAGGTAAAAACTCCAGGCAGTTCCCTGCGGACTCGTTCAGTAGATATGGATTTCCGTTACGATACTGCTTTTGGTAAACCCAGTACAGATGCTTACAGTCGATTGTTAGTTGATTGTATGTTAGGAGACCAAACACTATTTACTCATGGTGATGAAGTAGAAGCATCTTGGCGAGCATTAACACCAATACTAGGTATCTGGGATGCTCCAGCACCACCAGAGGCCATACCTTTGTATGAAGCAGGTACATGGGGACCAGTTGAATCTGAACTGTTACTCAATCGTGATGGTCGTCGTTGGCGCCGACTGTAGTAGAAGGCAGAAGGCAGAAGACAGAGGGCAGAAGGCAGAAGGATTTCTTCCAATTGTGACTTATATCAAGTCTCATTAATTAGCCATAATAAATAAGTTATCTTTAGTCATCTTTAGATGACTTCTGCTTTGAGCCAAGAAATTTATTTCTTGGCGGATAACATGGCTCGCTACAAGAATTGGGCGCGGACATTTCTCAATCCTAAAACCCTTTTACAGTCTGCTATTCCCTGTTCCCTGTTCCCTGTTGCCTATCCCCTAGCGCGTAGCGCTACAAATAACCATCAGTAAAGCATTTACAAACAAGAAAAATGAGTACAACACTTGTTGCCTTACAACAACCAAAAGATATTTCTCTCGGAGAAATTGAAGCAGAACTTAGTAAAATCTGGCTCGGTCAAAGTGGTGGAAAAGCAACTGCGATCGCCACCAGAGCAGCTACTTTCAGTATGGTAGTATATGAACCCGAAGAATTTCAACAACTTTTGGCTGGTTTGGGATTCTACAAAGGTGAAATAGATGGTATTAACGGCAATGAGGCCCGTGATGCCATCAAAGAGGCTCAAAAAGCTTATCAGTTACCAATAACAGGTAGGATAGACTCGGAGACTCTCGCTAAGTTACGTTCAGAGTGGGCTGCAAAATCTCCAGAAACTCGGCAATTCCCTAACATGGATGCTAGAGGATTTAGCATTAGTGAAGTAATTGCAGATCAAAACCCCTGTCGAGTCATCACACTATGTCCTACTTTTGGAGAAGATACAGGGGTAACAGCACAAGTTTCTGCTTATTGCCCAGTAAAGAAAAAGCAGTCTTCATTAACTTGCTGTGAATATATTACTCTACGCGGAACTAAAGAAGCACTGGAAAGGGTGAGTGATGTCGTGACATCATTGATGATTCCTGACTTGCCTAAATTTGTTTGGTGGAAAGCTACCCCCAATCAAGAACAAGAATTATTCCGAAACCTATGTGAAAATAGCAATTGCATTATTCTGGATTCATCTTATTTTAGCGATGCAGATTCAGAATTTCTCAAAATGCAAGAGTTGATCGAAAATCAAACATACATTGCTGATTTAAATTGGCATCGTCTCTCTGCATGGCAAGAATTAGCTGCTGCCACTTTCGATCCACCACAACGTCGTGCTTCCTTGGGTGAAATAGATAAAATTACTCTTGACTATGAAAAAGGGAATGCTGCCCAAGCACTAATGTTTTTGGGGTGGTTTGCTAGTCGTCTTGATTGGCAACCTACAGCTTATACTGAGACTGGTGGTGATTATGATATCGTTCATGTCAAGTTTACCAGTCCTACGGATAAGGAGATTTTAGCTGAGTTAGCAGCAATTCCTACCGCTGACTATGGTGAAATTCCTGGAGATTTAGTGGGCGTGCGTTTGGGGTCTAGTAATCCCAATGCTGACTGTTGCACGATTTTGTGTTCTGAAGATACTGGTTGTATGCGATTAGAAGCAGGTGGTAGTGCCCAGTCTTGTCGTACAGAGCAAGTCAGTGCTTTGAGCGATCAGAAAGCAGAATATTTGATGGCTCAACAGTTACAACGTTGGGGTCGGGAAGTTTTATATGAAGAGAGTTTGGCTATAACTGCTGACATTCTCAAGTTACGTTAAAAAAGCACCTCAGTGGTCAGCACCGAGAGCGATCGGCAGATTTTTTAGCTTGAAGAAACCGTAGGGGCGTTACGAAGTATGCGCAAGCAAACAGCCGTTTGCCCCTACAAACTGTTTTAAATCAACAATCTGAGCACCATTGCCAACTCTTTCTCCATCTCCCCACGTTCCCCTCCAGGGAGGGGTTAGGGGTGGGTTCCCATCTCCCCGAACTCCTCACACTCCTCACACTTTCTAGTGCAGGATTGCAGAAATAACTAATATCATGTTCGGTTAAATACTTATACTTTGGAGAAAGCAAGGCAGAAGGCAGAAGGGAAAGAAAGATTCAAAGAGATAAGGTTTTTATAACTGATTATTCGAACATGATATAACCAGTAACAAAATCCTAAAAGCCTTACCAATCAATACTTTTGACTGTCTTGAGTGCGTCTTACATTCTGAGGGGACCTCAGAATTACGCACTCGCTTTTGAATTTTAACTTTTGACTTCCGCGTAGCGGCACTAGCGAAATAACTCCACACCATCTCTCCGATCAATATCTTGCACATAAACTTTGACCTTCTCTTCTCTAGAAGTGGGTAGCTTCTTACCTGTGAAATCTGGATGAATTGGTAGTTCCCGATGACCTCTATCAACCAACACAACTAATTTAATTGCTTCTGGGCGACCATATTCAAGAACTGCGTTCAAAGCAGCTCGCACTGTTCGACCTTTATAGATCACATCGTCAACTAAAACCACAATCTTGCCAGTAATATCACCAGGAATTTCCGTTTTAGCTGGAGTTCGCATTCCCGTTATGTTCAAGTCATCCCGATAAAAAGTAATATCCAATGCTCCCACAGGTATCTTGACTTGCTCTAGCAATTCAATTTGATTTGCTAATATTTTCGCTAGCGGTACTCCTCTAGTATAGATGCCTAACAATACCAGTTGAGACAAATCTCCCGCATTTTCAATTACTTGGGAAGCAAGACGAGTAACAGTACGCCGTAACTCCTGTGCGGATAAAATTTCTACAGTATTGCTCATATATTCCACCACCTTAATGAAGTCAGAAGTCAGAAGTCAAACGAAGTCAGAAGTCAGAAGTCAGAAGTCAGAAGTTGTTTTTGTAACGGTGATTTACAGCAGTTTTCATTATTAAGTAGACTAAAAAATTCTTTTTTAGGACTTACGCATATACGCTATATATAGTACTCATAACTATTGTCTAATAGTTACTGGACTCTATACACAGTGTCTTTGCGTAAGTCCTGTTTTTGCTTAGGGAGTAGGGAGTAGGGAGTAGGGAGCAGAAAAATGCTTTGACCACTGTACTCTATCTATTTGAAAACCTTGAAAACCGCTATAAGCTCCCCTCCAAAAACATTTCGCCAATCAAGGCGGGATATTACACCCAATTATTTTGATAAATAATATCATGTCCCCTGGGGCACGTTTGTGTAAAACCAAGGGTGAATATCTACAGGAAATTTACGTTTTTTCATACTTTTAAGCCTTCTTCCCTCTTCCTTCTTCCTTCTTCCTTACCTTCACTATACAATACCGATGCTACCGGACATTATATAACAAATAAAAAATAACCCTAACCAAATTAGAAAGCAATATCGAGTTAACTGCAATGCTCGATCAATAATTTCTGGTGTAATTGGATAGGTGGGGTCTCCTAATAGTGGTTTATGTTTAACCACTCCCTTGTACAAATTTGTACCACCTACCTGTACTCCCAAGGTTGCAGCATAGGCACATTCACTCCAACCAGCATTAGGACTAGGGTCTTTCACCGCATCCCTTTGACATATTCTCCAAACATATAAAGGTTTACCAGAGAGCAAAGCTATAGTCAGCACATTTAAGCGACAGGGTAGCCAAGTTAAAACGTCCTCTAGTTTGGCACTAAACCATCCTATATCAGTATAGGGCGCTTCTTTGTACCCAATCATCGAATCTAATGTACTAGCAGCTTTGTAAGCAAATGCTAAAGGTACGCTACCTACACCTGGTATTATGGCTCCCACTAAAGCGTAAAATAAAGGTGCAATTACTCCATCTGTTGCATTTTCTGTTACTGTTTCAAAAATTGCTCGAAATATTTCCGATATTGATAAATTTTCTGTATCTCTACCTACATACATACTTAATTTTTGACGTGCTTGAATTAAATTGTCACTTCTTACCAGTTGAAGTACTTCTTTAGCTGCCATACTTAAACTTTTTCCCGCAAAACAGCTAGCTAATAAAATACTCTCTATTATTACTGTTAATAAAGGAAATTGGGTAAAGTTTATTCGTAAAGCTTGAATAATTAACCAACTGATAATTCCACTACCCAAAACAAGAGCGATCGCTAGTAATATACCTGACAATCTAAGTATAAATACGTGAGAGTTATCTTGATAAGGTTTAGTGAGTTTAAATATTTGTTTAGTGTAATGAGTAATTATCCAACCTAAGAACTTTACAGGATGTGGCCAATCCCAAGGATCGCCAATCAAATAATCTAGGCAAGCAGCTATGAAAAGAATAATTAAAGTATAGTTGGCACTCACAGGAATTCAATAGTTATAAATTTGTTTTAATAAGTAATCATGGTGAATCATAGTAAGCATTTAGCTGTCAGCTATTAGCTATCAGCTATTAATGTTGGGAAAGGTAAAAGCAACCTTTTAAATTGAGTTTGAATAAAAAGTTACTGTTAAAGTCCCCAGACCTAACCTCAGAAGTAATTATTCATTATTAATTGCTGAAGTGCTGAGTGCTAATAGCTGAATGCTTATGAATCATATACTACTGATTAACTCTTACAACTTGACACTCAAGCTATCAAAAATTAAACAACAAAACTCGCTTCTTCTCCTACTACAGCTTGCCAACTACGGACATCATAGTATAAGTCTTCTAAAGAAATATTGTAAAGTGCTTCAGAAAGTTTTTTATCTAATCTATGCCAGATAGAATAAGTAACCCAGTCTTCTGCCTGTTTATTATCAGGAACATATCTAGGTAAAGGTTTGATTGTTTCACCCACGGATTCTAGTATTTGTCCTATAGATATTTGAGCAGGTAATTTAGCTAATTTATATCCTCCTTGGGCACCACGAACTGATTTGACTAAACCAGCACGACGCATCTCTATTAATAACTTTTCAAGGTAGGCTATAGGTATGTCTTGACGTAGTGCTATTTCTTTGACAGATATAGGAGTATTATTTTGTTGTAAACTCAAATCTAAAAGTGCCTTAACACTATAATGTCCACGAGTAGTTAACTTCATTGTATTGTGTTTAATTCAAAGGGACTTCAGGAATTTATAGCTATAACTATATTAATAGGCCCTTCAACTAAATAGGTGAATAGTTGATAGTTGATAGCGCAATGCTTAATATTACATACTATAGATATGATTGGTGGCTATAATCAATAGCTCTTCTCAGAATATTGTGTTAAAAATTTGTCGAATATGTGAAATATTTAGATAATTAGTGTAATATAGTTTTACGAGCAAATATTTGTTTATCGTTTCTTGGAATTTAAACAAACCAAGATAAAAACTGATAACTGTAGCAAAATGTTAGGACTGAAAATATGGCTAAAAAGAAAAATATTGATCCCTTATCTGGGGAAGATTTACTTAAAAAAGTCAAAGACTTAGGTAATCAAAGTAAGGAAAAGAAGGCTAGAGAATGTGGCTACTACACTGTTACTAAAAATGGTGTTGAACGAGTTAACATGATGAAGTTTTTGAATGCTTTGATTGATGCTGAGGGTATTCAATTAGATAGTAAACAGAATGGTAATGGCCGTGGAGGACGCTCTGCTAGCTATAGAATTAGTGTACAATCCAACGGTAATTTACTAATTGGCGCAGCTTATACTAAAATAATGGAATTAGAGCCAGGAGATGAGTTTGAGATTTCTTTGGGACGTAAACATATTCACCTGCGTCAAGTAGAAGCAGGTAAAGTTGTGGAAGAAGGAGAAGAAGTATCAGCAGCAGCATCTTAAGTTAAGACTACATCTTACTTAACAGATTCTCTATTTCACTGATTCTCTTCACTTCAAGCATCAAGAACTATAGCGATTGATGCTTGTTGCACCAATAGCTGTACCATCACTTTTTTGTAAATACTTCTTCTCGTGGTCAATATGTCAATACTAATTTAGTACCTTCGTAGTATTTCTCTACAGAATGTAAAGTGTCACAAAGATTACGGTATATATTGGTTTAATGGCGTTGCACAGTGACGAATGATTTGATATTTTTGATTGAATTGGATTGTGGATTAATCAATTGCTAGAATCATTAATTAATGGTTATTTTTAGTCAAAATCTAAACCAATTTTTGGCAATGTCATTCCATAATGTGCAACCCCGGTTTAATAGTGATTGCGTTCACTATAAGGAGGCAAATATTTTTTAGTATAGCTAGTCGAAGGAAAGGGCGCGGACATATCAAAAGTTTAAAACTCAGACAACACAAGATTTTGGCGTTGCATCATCATGGGATGATTTTGATATGTGTCAAAAAATTTTTTTTGATCTATCAAGATTTTAAGATGCGTGCAAATGTGATTATCATCCTACAATTATGCAACACCAGATTTTTCCTTCTTCCTTTTTCCTTCTGCTATACAATCTGTTTTTATCTTCTCTTTTGACCACAATGTTTGCAGGAAGTAAGAAAAAATGGAATAAAGCTCATAGATGACTTTCCTCTGCCATGCTCATATATTGGCGTTGGTGAATGTGTAATGCTCAGAAAAGAACTGGCACAGTCTTGAATTTCAAGTAATGTACTAGCAAGCGAATAGAATACTTAAGCATTGTTAAGGATTTGGAGTAACAGAGGGTTTTGCGTTTGAGTCGAGCCAGATAATGTCTCAAGCGAGTGTTTTCTCCGTAACACGCGGGTCATATAAGTTTTGCAAGTATCTACTCAATATGATGGGGTAGGCAATTATGATAGCTGCCAAGACCAAAAATCGCGATCGAGAATATCGGCTAAATCACAAAAAAGAATAAAGGATAAAGAATAATAACAGGAGAATAAAGTTGGTTATAGAATATGAAATATGAGACAAAATAATGACAGCAAAAAATTAGTAGAGCAAGTCCTGCAAACAATTAACCCGACCGAAATTGCAGACAAATCCTTGTCTCAAACAGTAGAGGTATTACTGAACCTGATAGTGGGACTTACACAACTTAACTGGCCAAATTAGACTATAATGCTTGTAAATCAATAATTTTACGTCGAAGCGATCGCAAGGAATGAAAGAAACAACCCCTACTGCAATGCCCCCTTGCTTTGAA
>NZ_JAAHGU010000202.1:0-10031 GCF_010692685.1 Okeania sp. SIO2F5
ACAATCAACAGTTTGTTAACATACCTGATTATAGATGAATAGAGATGTTAAGATCTAAAGCTCATTAAAAAGGGATAAAAGTAATAATTACCGAAGAATCCTATAGATCACAATCAAGTTCTTTAGAGCAAGATGAATTACCAAAATCTGGTGAGTCAAAACCGATATTTAAAGGAAAAAGAATAGCAAGAGGATTGTATAAAACAGGAGATAAAAAGTTATGAAATGCTGATGTGAATGGAGCATTTAATATAATTAGAAAAGTAATTCCCGATGTTTTTGGGGAATAAAGGGTTTGCCGTTTAACCCTGTAGTGCTTGAACCACTACGAATGACTATACTTTCAGAGTTTTTAGTAAGTTTAGTTGAGCGGTTTGGAGTGTGACTCAAAAAAACCGAATATTAATCATTACTAATACCAATTCACTTAAAAAATATCACAAATAGTTGGTAACTGATGAAGTAAAATAATAAGCTGAAATTACTGTATAGTGGAGGTTTTAAGTTCCATTAATATCACTTCTGACTTCTGATTTTTGACTTGGTGACTTTAGTGAAACGGTATAACAATTCCTCAGTTCCCTAATCCAAAATCATTCGCTGAATGTGCAATGCCTGTTAATTTTGTAGTCTTAACTCTTTATTGTAAAAATGCCAAAACTTGAACAAAGATTTGATTATGTCAAAATTGGTCTAGCTTCTCCAGAAAGAATTCGTCTCTGGGGAGAAAGAACTCTACCAAATGGTACAGTCGTAGGAGAAGTTACTAAGCCAGAAACTATTAATTACCGGACTCTCAAACCAGAGATGGATGGATTGTTTTGCGAACGCATCTTTGGTCCGGCGAAAGATTGGGAATGTCATTGTGGAAAGTATAAGCGAGTCCGACATAGAGGTATTGTTTGTGAAAGATGTGGGGTAGAAGTAACTGAGTCACGGGTGCGCCGTCACCGTATGGGATATATAAAATTAGCAGCACCAGTTACTCATGTTTGGTATCTCAAGGGTATTCCGAGTTATATGGCAATTTTGTTAGATATGCCATTGCGAGATGTAGAACAAATTGTTTACTTCAATGCTTATGTGGTATTAGACCCAGGGAATCACGAAAGTTTAAGTTATAAGCAACTGTTAACAGAGGATGTTTGGCTAGAAATTGAAGATCAAATTTATAGCGAAGATTCAACAATAGTTGGGGTTGAAGTTGGCATTGGTGCTGAAGCTTTACAAGTCTTATTACAAAATCTTGCTCTGGAGGAGGAAGCAGAAAAACTAAGGGAAGAAATTGCTAATTCTAAAGGTCAAAAACGCGCCAAATTAATCAAACGTTTGCGAGTAATTGATAATTTTGTCGCTACGGGTTCAAGACCGGAATGGATGGTTTTAGATGCTATTCCAGTCATTCCCCCGGATTTACGTCCAATGGTTCAGTTGGATGGTGGTCGCTTTGCAACTAGCGATTTAAACGATCTTTATCGACGGGTGATTAACCGAAATAATCGCTTGGCAAGACTGCAAGAAATTTTAGCACCAGAGATTATTATCCGTAATGAAAAACGAATGTTGCAAGAAGCAGTTGATGCTTTGATTGATAATGGTCGTCGCGGTCGTACTGTGGTAGGTGCAAATAACAGACCTCTGAAATCCTTGAGTGATATTATCGAAGGAAAACAAGGTCGTTTCCGGCAAAACTTGTTAGGTAAACGGGTTGATTATTCAGGGCGTTCGGTAATTGTTGTCGGACCGAAATTGGCAATTAATCAGTGTGGTTTACCACGAGAAATGGCAATAGAATTGTTTCAACCATTTGTAATCCATCGATTGATTCGTCAGGGATTAGTTAATAATATTAAAGCTGCCAAAAAACTGATTCAAAGGGGAGACCCGAATGTTTGGGATGTGCTTGAGGAAGTCATAGAAGGTCATCCAGTGATGTTGAACCGGGCACCAACTTTACACAGATTAGGTATTCAAGCTTTTGAACCTATTTTAGTAGATGGTCGTGCAATTCAGTTACATCCTTTAGTTTGTCCGGCATTTAATGCTGACTTTGATGGTGACCAAATGGCGGTTCATGTGCCACTTTCTCTAGAGTCGCAAGCAGAGGCAAGATTATTGATGTTGTCATCGAATAATATTCTGTCTCCAGCGACTGGTCGTCCAATTATTACGCCTTCTCAAGATATGGTATTAGGTTGTTATTATCTGACAGCAGAAAACCATAGAGAACAAGGTGGAAAAGAACTATATTTTGCTAACTTTAATGATGTAGTTTTAGCTTATGAACAATCTAAGCTAGGTTTACATACTTATGTGTATTTGAGGTTGCCTGGTGATGTTACGGTCGAAACAGATAAACCAGAAGAAATGCCTCCCGATATCCAACAGATATCAGAAGAAGTGGCGGTTAAAAGTTATTGGATGCCATTGGATAGTAAGATATTACCTGATACTTTGGGAGAGTTGAAGTCAGAGAAAACTCTAGAAAATGGAGAGGTAGTGAAGCGTTATCACTTGTATCGGGTTCATTATACTCAACAGGGAAAAATTAAACAGGTTCATATTAAATCTCGCCAGGTGCGGGAAATAAATGGAGAAGCAGCGACACAGTTTGTGGTGACAACACCTGGTCGTATAATTCTCAATCAAACAATTGAAAGTGTTTTGTAAGGAGTCAGGAGTAAACCCACCCCTAACCCCTCCCAGGAGGGGAGGGGAAGGACCGAGTCAGGAGGGAAGAAAGAAAAAGAAACAGGAGTAGAAGGAGAAAGTCTTTTGCTTGCCTTCTTATCCGGACAAGATATCATATCAAATCCGGTTAAACAGTTATAGAATGGTTAACTCAGGAGGAGTCAGGAGTCAGGAGTCAGGAGTCAGGAGGAGAGAAAATTACAAAGATGAGCGTAGTTATGACGATTGGAGAATTTTTTTATGTCCAATCAAGCGGATTTGATATCATAACCTCAAATCAGCAACGCCATAGTTGGCAACTTATGATGTGAAAGAATGAGCTGAAATTGGTGTATAACCATTAATTTAAGTCTATAAACTTTCACTTCTAACTTTTGACTTCTGATTTCTGATTTCTGTGAAACGGTATTAAAATCATCCCGCATTTATCAAAATAATATGGGTCCAGCAACCCCGCCTTTTAAGGCGAAATATTTTTGGAGAGTTGCTCAAATCCCCGTTACAAAAATAACTTCTGACTTCTAACTTTTGACTTCTGACTTCGTTAAGCAACGCCAAACTATTTGGTCTTTCCTTGAATAACAGTCTTTTTATCTAAAGTAAACTAATCAACAAAGGTAGAGAATAACATGATTTTTCGTAATAGAGTTATTAATAAGGGTCAACTGAAAAAGCTAATTTCTTGGTCTTTTAATAATTATGGTACAGCCAGAACTGCAGACATGGCAGATAAACTGAAAGATTTAGGATTTCGTTATGCCACAAAAGCAGGAGTTTCTATTAGTGTTGATGACTTACGAATACCTGCTTCTAAACGAGAACTTTTAGATGCGGCAGAAGAAGAAATTCGCGATACAACTGACCGCTATACTAAAGGAAAAATTACTGAAGTAGAACGCTTTCAAAAAGTAATTGATACCTGGAATGTTACCAGTGAAAATCTTAAAGATGAAGTAGTCCGCAACTTTAAGGCAAGTGACCCTCTAAATTCTGTTTATATGATGGCATTTTCTGGAGCGCGGGGTAATATTTCTCAGGTGCGTCAGTTAGTGGGAATGCGTGGTCTGATGGCAGATCCACAAGGGGAAATTATTGACTTGCCAATTAAGACTAATTTCCGGGAAGGTTTAACTGTAACGGAGTATATTATCTCCTCCTATGGTGCGCGGAAAGGTTTGGTTGATACAGCATTGAGGACTGCTGACTCCGGTTATTTGACTCGTCGTTTAGTTGATGTTTCTCAGGATGTAATAGTTCGGGAAGCAGACTGTGGCACAAAGCGGGGAGTAACGGTGACAAGCATGAAAGATGGTGAACGCGTGTTGATTCCCGTACAAGACAGGTTATTGGGTAGAGTAGCAGGAGAAGATGTTAAACATCCAGAAACAGGAGAAATTATTAGTAGTGGTGGTGTTCAAGCAGTCATAAATCAAGTATTTACAGAAGATTTAGCTAAAGCAATAGGTAAAGCAGGTGTAGAAAAAGTATTTGTGCGATCGCCGTTGACTTGTGAATCACCTCGTTCTGTCTGTCAACAGTGCTATGGGTGGAGTTTAGCTCATGGTCATATAGTAGATATGGGAGAAGCTATTGGGATTATTGCTGCTCAGTCTATCGGCGAACCAGGTACTCAATTAACAATGCGGACATTCCATACTGGTGGTGTTTTTACAGGGGAAGTAGCACGTCAGTTTACATCTCCTTTTGCAGGTGTAGTTAAGTATCCATCAAATGTTCGTACCAGGTCATTCCGGACTCGTCATGGGGATGAAGCAATGATTGCAGAAAATAATTTTGACCTGACAATAGTAGGAACTAATGGCGCTCAAGAAAGTATATTCATTGCTCAAGGTTCTATTTTGATGGTGCAAAATAACCAACAAGTGTTAGCAGGAGACATTTTAGCAGAAGTACCAAAGGCAGGTCAGGTCAGAAAAACAACGGAGAAAGTTACAAAAGAAGTAGCCTCAGATTTAGCAGGGGAGGTTCTATTTGCTAAGTTGGTGCAGGAAGAAAAGGTAGATAGACAAGGAACAACAACGCGCATTGCTCAAAGAGGAGGTCTGATATGGATATTATCAGGAGAAGTTTATAATCTGCCACCAGGTGCAGAAGCAGTAATCAAAAATGCTACTACAATTAATGTTAATAGTGTAATTGCTGTGACTAAGTTGGTAACAGAGCATGGCGGTGTGGTACGAATTCCTTCTACGGAAAAAAATCAAAATATGTTGAGTGCAGGAACTCCACAGGCAACAACGGATGAGTCTGAAGGATCAGTGACTACGACTAACGTTCCTACCGAACTGCCAGTGCATACGAAAGCACAAAATAATCTACCTCGTGAGATTGAAGTCATCACTGCAAGTGTGCGACTAGACCAGGCAAAAGTTAGGATGGAAACCATTGCTAACCGAGACCAGTATATCATTGAAGCCCAAAATCATCAACGATTTGCTTTGAAAGTTACTCCTGGCAGTAAGGTTGGCAACCACGAAGTTATTGCTGAACTTTTAGAAGAAAATTATAAAACTACTACAGGTGGCATCATTAAATATGCTGGAGTAGAAGTTCTCAAACGTGGTAAAGCTAAACAAGGCTACGAAGTGACAAAAGGTGGTACATTACTATGGATTCCTGAAGAATGCCACGAAGTCAATAAAGATATATCTTTGCTATTGGTAGAAGATGGTCAATATGTAGAAGCAGGTACAGAAATAGTTAAGGATATTTTCTGTCTGTCTAATGGAGTTGTAGAAGTACACCAAAAAAATGATATTCTCAGGGAAGTGGTAATTAAACCAGGTGAACTACATAGTGGAGATTATGAAACAGATTTAGGGGATTTGACTTTAATCAATGGTCAGATTGCAATGCCAGGAAAGGAAGTGGTGCCAGGATTAATAGTCTCTGAGTTAAAGTATATTGAATATGTAGAAACTCCAGAAAACCCTGGATTATTATTACGACCTGTGACGGAATTTAATGTGCCTGATGACCCTGGTGTTCCTTCTCAAAAATCAATTAATTCTTCCATTGAGTTAAGAGCAGTACAACGCATTCCTTTTAAAGATGGGGAACGAGTTAAATCTGTAGAAGGTGTGGAATTACTGCGAACCCAGTTAGTATTAGAGATTGGAGAAGAAGCTCCTCAATTAGCTGCTGATATTGAGTTATCACCAGATCCAAAGGAAGAGGGAGTAATGCGTTTGCAGTTGGTGATTCTAGAATCTTTAGTAATTCGTCGCGATGTAACGGCAGATACAACTCATGGTAGTACAAGTACTGAACTTTTGGTTAAAGACAGGGATGTAATTGAAGCTGGAGCAGTGGTTGCTCGCACAGAAATTTTATCTAAGGAAGCTGGTGAGGTACGGGGTATTAAAGAAGGTTCGGAAGCTATTCGTCGTATTTTGATCGTCAGAGATGCTGACTTAATTAAAATACCAGTTAATACTTTGCCATCTGTAGCTCAAGGGGATTTATTAGTTGCTGGTACGGAAATTGCTCCTGGAGTATTTATTGAACACTCAGGTCTGGTTTCTAAAATTCAGAAAACAGTTGCAGATAATGGTGAAGAAGGTTATCAAGTTATCTTACGTCAAGGCCGACCTTATCGTGTTTCTGCAGGGGCGATACTGCTGACCATGGATGGAGATTTGGTACAACGAGGAGATAATTTAGTACTGTTGGTATTTGAGCGTGCTAAGACTGGGGATATTATTCAGGGTTTACCTCGAAT
The DNA here is from genome assembly GCF_010692685.1 of Okeania sp. SIO2F5. Lineage (NCBI taxonomy): Bacteria > Bacillati > Cyanobacteriota > Cyanophyceae > Oscillatoriales > Microcoleaceae > Okeania > Okeania sp. SIO2F5. The sequence continues at coordinate 6,434 of NZ_JAAHGU010000202.1, forward strand.
TGAGGAACTTTTGGAGGCTCGTAAACCAAAAGAGTCTTGCATTCTAGTGAAGTATCCTGGTCAAGCTCAGGTTAAGGTTAATGAGGATAATGTGGAGGTTAGTGTGGTTTCGCCTGACGGAACAATTACAGATTATCCGATCGGTCCTGGGCAGAATGTGATTGCTTCTGATGGACAAAATGTAAATGTGGGTGAATCACTCACAGATGGACCCCGAAACCCCCATGAAATTCTGGAGATTTTCTTCAACTATTACCGCGACCATGAAAGCATTTATGAGGCTTGTTTGAGGAGTTTTGAGGCTTGTCAGCAGTTTTTGGTAGACCAAGTGCAGGCGGTTTATCAATCTCAGGGTATAGATATTTCTGATAAACATATTGAAGTAATTGTGCGTCAGATGACTGCTAAGGTGAGGATTGATGATGGTGGTGATACTACTATGTTGCCTGGAGAGTTGATAGAATTACGACAAGTGGAACAGGTGAATGAGGCTATGTCTATTACTGGTGGAGCAACAGCTCAGTATACGCCAATGTTGTTAGGGATTACAAAAGCATCTTTGAATACAGATAGCTTTATTTCGGCAGCTAGTTTCCAAGAGACTACAAGGGTCTTAACGGAGGCAGCAATTGAAGGTAAGTCTGATTGGTTAAGGGGATTAAAGGAAAATGTGATTATTGGGCGTTTGATTCCTGCTGGTACTGGTTTTAATGCTTATGAAGATGCTCTGAGTGCAGAGATTAGTCGTTTGGAACAAAGTTGGGATGAGGATGTGGATCTGATTGAGGAAGATAATTTACAAAGTGTAGTGTTAGACGATCAAACAGCACGTTCATTAGAATTAGAAAGTGGTCTGAATTTATCACCTGTGAATAATAATTTTGCAGATTCTCAAGGCATATCTCAAGATCAAAATCAATTGATAGACGATCGTATGCCTGATTTTCCTCAGATTTTAAACAATAGTGAGTCAGTTTTAGATGACTCAGATTTTGTCTCCGATAATTTTGAGTCTGATTTTCCTGGCGACCTAGAAGATGACTTAATAGATGATGATGATGATGATGATAGTGATGATGATGATGGTTTTGATGATTTTGATGAGAATACGCCAGAATTAATCTAGGGATCGGAAAGTTGGCGTTGCTGAAGCAGGTGTATGATATTAATCCTAATTACTTAGGAGTCAACCCACCCCCACGCCCCTCCCAACCCACCCCTAACCCCTCCCAGGAGGGGAAGTTAGGAGTCAGGAGGGAAGAAAGAATAAGAAACCCCGAGTAGAAGGAGAAAGTTTTTTGCTTGCCCTCTTATCCTGAATGATATCATATAGCAATGTGCGCTGGCATATTTACAAATTACAAGAGGTGTCCAATAGCTAAAAGTCTTATATTATTCCAACGGAGATGCTGCGCAAACAGATTTTTATTCTCCCTGTTGCCTGTTGCCAGATGAGCTGTTGCCTGCGCACAGCGCTATACCTCAAATTAGCAACGCCGGAAAGTTAAGTAACCTATTATCAGTATTGCTTCTGGGGAAGCTTTAGGGACGTTGAATCCAACGTCCCATTGTCGTTAATTATATCAAATCCGCTTGGGTTCGGTATAAAAAAATGTTCCATCACAGCGCCATTGCCAAATCTTTCTTGAGATCCCCACACTCCCCACCCTCCCCACACTATGAATCTAATTACACCAATGCTACTGGATTTGATATGACTCCTGAGGAGGTCTTCCTGACTCCTAACCTAATTAGACATCTTCAGAAAAGAGGGAATAGGGAATAGGAAGAAAGAATTGATAATTTATGTACGATAATTGATTTTATTTTTTATTTTTGGAGATGTCTATTCATCAAACTTTTTCAGCAAACCCTAATTAATGTGACTGATATCGGCAATCTCCATCCCATTCATTCTGTTTCCAGAATTGCTGTATCCTGACTTTTTCTTCAATCTCCATCAGAGAGTATTTGTAGGCGAATAATTTGGTCATTGACTTCACTTAGACGGATTTCAATTACATTATTAGATAGTTTGTCTAAACACCCTAACAAGTGTCGTAAATGAGGTGTACTAGCACCAGTATCAACAAATAACCGTTCTGATAGATTACCTACTCGCTTCCAGGTACTGTAAAGTTTAGCAGTTGTTGCTTCTAGTTGACCAGACTGTTTTACTAGATCGGCGACTACATTCAGACATTCTAATCTCAAAGCTTCTTCTAGTACCATTTCCATATCTAATGGTGATTCATTCAATGCTTGAACTTTTGCTGCTGCATCAAGATATTTAGAAAGGTTACGAGCATCTGAGGTCAATTGCTTGACGGTATCTAATTCTGGAATTTGGACGATCTCCTCTTGAATTGCGCTCACATGAGATTCTGGTAATTTTTCCATTTCTCGCACTAGGGGAGCTAAATAACGTGGTGGCATGGAACCAGATGTGGCCTTTTCTTTTATTTCGCTGGGAAGTAAATCTGAGCTAATGGCCATCCATTCATCTGCTAGTTGTTTGACTTCTCGCCTGGTGATTCGATCGCCTTTTTTTGCTGCATCTGTCACCATTTCTTGGACTTCTGGAACTGATTTTGCTGTTTCTACAAAGGCCCGTTTACTAAAATTATTAATGGAGTCTGGGTCTAAATGTCCTTCTGCAATTAAAGTATCAGCACTATTGGCCAATTCTATCAGGGCATAAGCTTGACTCTTGCTGATTTCTCTTTCCTTGAGCCAATTTAGAAATCCGCTGCCTCGCCCATCGCCTCCTTTTTTTTCTCGGTCTCTGATGATTCTTAAGATGCGCCCCCGCCAGATTTCTGTCTGGAGGTCGAAGCGATCGCAAACTTTCCATGCTGTGTCTACTACTTTTTCAAAGTCTGAGTCTGGAATATTTTCATCTTCTGGGTCTGGTAGGTCTAAATCTAGCTCTGGAAAGTTATTGAGAGCTTCAGCAAGAGCTTCAGGAAATTGGGGAATTTCGGGCATAACAGGACAGTATTATCGCTCATAGTGCCGAAATATTATTGCATCAAATAGTGGATAATACCAGAGGTGATGGATGTTTGCTACAAATGGGAGAAGTAAGGAAGAGGGAAGAAGGAAGAAGGAAGAAGAAAGAAATATTGAGGAAAAAAAGGTAAAAATAATAGATATAACTATCTAAAATGAATTGGACAAGCTCTTTTTAAGTACCTCCGAAGTCAGGAGGAATAGAACTTCAACATTTTTTACTATTTTACTTTTTTTTTGAGTTTTTTTGACTAAAATATGGTATTATTTATAATTTTAGCAAGTTTTCTGTCATTCTTTTTGCATCAGTCAATAACCCAACACCAAACTTCGGTGATGATTTGGGCTTGTAAGGCTAGTCTTTACAAGTCTTTAATTAGACCCGACTAAGTGTTAATTCATATCATGTCCGTTGGTATCGTTTGTGTAAAAGTTAGCGTGGATATCTACAGGAAATTTGGCGTTGCACAGTGACGAATGATTTGATATTTTTGAAGGAGACAGGAGACAGCTATACTGGAGACAGGAGGAAAATTACTTGGGGTGAGAATCCCCATGTAATGCGTGAACACCCCCGTTGACGGTG
>NZ_JAAHGU010000203.1:0-9920 GCF_010692685.1 Okeania sp. SIO2F5
GTAAACAATTTCAAGCTATAAACTGTAAATTATCAATACCATTACAGACATCCTTAAAACTTTAAGGTTTAGCGATCGCCTAATTTATGAAAAATACAGCTCATACAGTTACTTTTATATTACATTGCAAATATCTATGTAACATGTAAAGATGCCAGCGCTCATTGCTATATTTATTTTTTATCAAGTAGTGGCATTCAAGGATACTAGTAAATTTGGTATTTATAAAGTTTATTCACTTTCAATATTTAGAGAAATAGACCAACTTTGGATCAAATATAGTGATGGTAAGTTTGGCTTTTCTGTGCAAAAGAAAATTTATCAGAGTTTGCTTGGTAGGAAAGAGTCTTATAAAGAACTATGGGAAGCGTTCGGTAACGAAGTCGGATGGCGTAAAGGAGGAAAATGGTTGTATTACTCAGACCTAACTTTTAGCTTGGATACCCATTACATAGGGCATCTCCCTGTGGGCACTTTAGATCGGCTATCGTCTTTGGAAATTAGTGTACCTCCTTGGTATTCGGGTGATTGGGAACAATTTGATCTCTTCTTTCGCGCATAGACTTGTAGACTTTAAAATATAAACGTTTCAGCCGCCTTATCAGTTATCAGTTTTTGATAATCCATTTCTCCCTCTACACACCATTAAAAAATTCCATTGCCACCTATTGTTGTGAGGTACTTCAACTTTTCTATTCAACCTCCTAGAATTTCCTTTGACAAATATAGCGATAAGTGACATTAATTAATTTGTAATAGGGTTGGGTAGAACTCAGTGAAACCCAACAAAGCCATACCAAATTCAAAACAGGTAGTTAGAGTTGGGTTTATCCTTCGGATAAGCTGCGCTAACGTTACCTCAACCCAACCTACAAAAACTATAACGTTGCAGTTAGGGGTCTAACCCCTCATAGTGCCAAAAAATCAGAAAACATTACCGTAGGGGTTGGGAAACCAACCCTCATCTCAAATCAGGAACCCAACCTACAAAAACTATAACGTTGCAGTTAGGGGTCTAACCCCTCATAGTGCCAAAAAATCAGAAAACATTACCGTAGGGGTTGGGAAACCAACCCTCATCTCAAATCAGGAACCCAACCTACAAACTGAAGGTAAAATTAATTAATTTGAATATCTGACAACTGAGCAGCAGCAATTCCCATAGTTACGAAGCAAATTTAAAATCCCCCTAAATCCCCCTTTGAAAGGGGGACTTTGAAAGCTCCCCTAACTGAAATTACCATGAATAAAACATTATTAAAACCAGAAAATTCAACTCTATTAATCGGAATTAGATGGGAAACCTATCAAGCATTATTGTTAGATTTAGCAGAAAATCCTAGTAAAAAATTGACCTACGACAAAGGTACATTAGAAATTACGAATCCCTTGCCAGAACATGAAATTAATAAAGGTTTTTTAGGACGACTGGTACAAACAACGACAGAAGTATTAGGATTAGAAATATCGAGTCTTGGTTCGACAACATTAAGTCGAAAAGATTTGCAAAAAGGAGTTGAACCTGATGAATGTTATTACATCACCAATGAGGAATTAGTACGAGGTAAAATTAATTATGATTTTAATCGCGACCCACCTCCAGATTTAGCAATAGAGATTGATATTACCAGCAGTTCTTTAGATAGTTTAACAATTTATGCCGCTTTAGGTGTCAGATAAATATGGATATTTGATGGGGAAAACTTATTTATTTATTGTTTGGAAAAAGGGAGTTATCAGGAGCAAAAAAAGTAAAATTTTTTGCCAATATTATCCAAGTCAGTTATTTTAAATTTTCTCACCAGACGAGGATAAAAAGGAGAGAATGCTTTACTCCGTGAATTTCGTCAATAGTTAGAAAAATTTACCTAGAAACTGGAGTTTAGACTAAAAACATAGTTTTATTCTAATAACTCTAATAAATGATATATAGGCTATTTCTACTGACTCCTGAGGACTGAGGACTGACTCCTAAAGAATGCGGTTACAGCCATCATTCCCCAAATAATTCCTAAACGAAATTTAGTTGCAGAATGCACTTCAAATTGAGCAGATACTAATAACTGATGTAACTCTGCTTGGGTATAACATTGTTGATGAGCAGGATCGAAAATTTGTAATAACCAGTCACAAATTCTACAGACAAAATAATCTTTGTTCCAGTCAAGAATTATTACTTTACCATTTGGTTTAAGCACCCGTTTCATTTCTCCTAATGCTACTTGAGATTTGTCAAAAAAATGAAAAGAATTAGCACATACAACTACATCAAAAGAATGACTGTTAAATGGCAATGAATGAACAGATGCTTGTTGAAACTTAACGTTAGAATAAGCCTGATATTTTTTCCTAGCTACATTTAACATATTTTCAGATATATCAACTCCTATAATTTCTTGTTTTGGATTTTTGTCAAGCAAAAGTCTTTCAAATTCCCCAGTGCCACAAGCAACATCTAAAATACTTGCTTGTGGCTCAATTTCCTGCCAGTTATGTAGAAAGGTAAGAGTATTAATTATATAATTACGCCAGCGTAAATCGTAAATATTAGCAAGTTCATCGTATTGCCTTTGAATTTTAATTTCATTCATGTTATTTCAGTTATCAGTTATTAGTACTATAAATTTGAAAAAAGAATATTACGAATAATAAGGGGAGTCAAAATATTTTACCGAATAATTAAGGTTTAAAACCTCTCCTTTAAAGGAGAAAAAAGCGGTCGTTCGCGACAGCGGAACGGAGTTCTCTCTTCGCAGCTTCCCGAAGGGTGGGATGGCGATCTTCGGAGCGGCTCTGTCAAGAGCGGGTTTCCTCGCCATATCCAATCGACCAAGAGAAGAAAAAATTTTCCCTTTTGTGTCAATTCTCTTGTTTTCAAGGAGAGGTAATTATTAATTGTTGAAAGGAGATGTCTCTTTGACTAATAAGATAAGTTTTTAACTAATAAATGGTATCGAAGCTATTCATTCTGACTCCTGACTTCCCCTCCTGGGAGAGGTTAGGGGTGGGTTGACACCTAAAAAATTCCCCTAGCTATTTGTAGCAAACATTTATCAAATTGGTATACCTCCAGTTAAAGCTATAACCTTGAAATACTCAGGTTTATTTTTTCATCAATTTTTGAAGGTTATAGCTTGCCTAAACTTTTTCAATATATCAATACTTTTGACTTTTAACTTTTAACTTCCGCGTAGCGACACTAGATACATCAATTATTTATTCCTACTCCCTATTTTATGGAGAAGTTTAATATAGATACTTAACTTGGGGATATTTAGACAAAAATTTCACAAAATATAGCGTTTCCCAAGCTAATGAGGTACAGTTTTTTTCTTATTTATCGATTCCTATAAAACCAGAATTACCGAATAATTAAGGTTTAAAGCCTCTCCTTTAAAGGAGAAACAAGAAAAAAATTTCCTTTGAGTCAATCCTCTTCTTTTCAAGGAGAGGTAATAATTAATTATTAATTATTAATTGTTGAATACTCCCTACTCCCTACTCCCTAAAACCAAGGAATTTTGTACCTCACACTTTTTGGGAATTGCTATATACTTGACCAAATATTGATATAAAAAGTAAACTCTAGGAAAAATTAATTAATCATTTAACTAATCAAACATTATGATTTCTCTGAATAATCTGGGGGTAACTTACCAAGATGGCACAATAGCTTTACAGAACATTTCTGTTGAATTTACTCAAGGGGAATTCACGGTAATTTTAGGGTCTTCTGGGGCGGGAAAATCTACCCTCTTACGCTGTATAAACTTTCTTACTCATCCTACAAGTGGTCAAGTCATTACTGAAGGTAACAGTAATTTACATCACCCCAAAATATTACAAAAACATCGTCAAAGGACAGGAATGATTTTTCAACAACATCAATTAATTCCTCGACAAACAGCTCTGAAAAATGTTCTAGTAGGTCGTTTAGCTTATCATTCTACCCTGAGAAGTTTATTTCCTCTTCCTAAAAAAGATCAATATATTGCCTTAAACTGTCTAGAAAGAGTAGGTTTATTAGACAAAGCTTTAACACCTGTGAAAGCTTTAAGTGGAGGACAACAACAACGAGTAGGAATTGCTCGTGCTTTGGCCCAAAAACCTAAATTTCTCTTAGCTGATGAACCGATCGCTAGTTTAGATCCTGCCAGTTCTCATCAGGTTTTATCCAATTTACGAAAGATTTGTCAAGAAGATGGAATTGGAGCTTTAGTTAGTTTACACCAAGTTGATTTAGCTTTAGAATATGCCGATCGTATTATTGGATTAGGTAAGGGGACTATTCTCTTTGATGGTAGTCCTTCAGAGATTAAAAACCAACAACTTGAAGAAATTTATCAAAGGGAACAGGGAACAGGGAATAGGGAATAGAAAAGAAGAAAAACAACTTTACCTCATAACTTTGGGAATTGCTATATAGCAATATGATTTTAGTTGTGAGATATTGGAGACTGTTGCTTTAGGGAATAGGGAATAGGGAATAGGGAATAGGGAAAAAACGAATACATAAGAATAAGATAACTGCTATATTCTATAGCTTTAAAGGAAAACCTCAATTCTCACATCTGATTCCTGATTGCTATATATCAAACTCTACCTTTAAGTACAACTGCATAAATGTTATGTATAACACATTAGAAAAAAAGGGGATTGACTTTTGATAGACAAGACTTATAATTTCATTGATGTGAGTATTTCCTGCGGACTGCTGCGCAAACAGCTATTAGTAGTCAGATGATGATTTTTAATTCTCCTTGGATTGGAGACTAATTCTTCTTTCCAAAAAGTATGAATTAATAACTCATAGCTGATGGCTGATAGCTGATAGCTGAATGCTTACTCATTAATTGTTTAGTCAAGAAAGATTATGTTAAGTTTAATCCTCAAAAAAAATTTTTTGATAGTGGTTTTTTTGGCTTGGTTAGGTTTAGTTAGTTGTAGTAATTCTAATACTCAAACATCAAGTACAGAAAATCAGCCTACACAAGCAGATACAAAAGCTAACCCTGAGAAATTAGTTGTTGCTTTATTACCAGATGAATCTGCAGCTACTGTCATTCAAAATAATAAAGGACTTGAAACTTATTTAGAAAATAAACTCAGTAAAGATATTGAATTATTTGTCAGTACTGATTATTCTTCCATGATTGAAGTGGCTAGCAAAGGACGTTTAGATTTAGCATATTTTGGTCCATTATCTTACGTTTTAGCCAAAACTAAAAGTAATATTGAACCCTTTGCTGCTTTAGAAAAAGATGGAAAAACCACTTATCAAGCTCTAGTTATTGGTAATGCAGAATCAGGAATTGATTCCTATGAAAAAATAGAAGGAAAAGTCATGGCCTATGGCGATCAAGCTTCTACTTCTAGTCACTTAATTCCCAAGTCAATGTTAATGGAAAAAGGATTAAAACCAGGGGAAAATTATGAAGAAGTTTTTGCGGGTGCCCATGATGCTGTTGCTGTTGCTGTTGCTAATGGAAAAGCACAAGCGGGAGGGTTGAGCAAACCCATTTTCACTGCCTTAGTTGAGAGGGGAACAATTGATAAAAATAAGGTAATTATTATTGCTGAATCTAAACCTTTTCCTCAATATCCTTGGACAATGCGTTCTGATTTAGAACCTGAACTTAAAACACAAATTCAACAGGCATTTTTAGAATTAGAAGATGAAGCGATACTAAAACCATTTAAAGCAGATGGATTTCAATCAATTACAGATGAAGATTATAATGTGGTGAGAGACTTAGGAAAATTACTCGATCTTGATTTTGCTGAATTGAGTAAATAATAAATAAGCTGTCAGCTATCAGCTATCAGCTATCAGCTATAAGACCCGGATTAGTGTAGTAATATTTAATTCTAAACCCTGCTCTTAAGCAGCTCAAGTTTCAATGAAGCTTTTATGTAAAACGAAAAGCAATAACTAATGGCTGATGGCTGACCGCTGACCGCTGAATGTTTACAAAAATTAGTCAATTTTCTTCTAAAAATTATCTTTACTGACAACTGATAAATGATAACTGATAACTGAAATAATGGTTACTTCTAATAAATTTGATAGTTTGCTCCGTCAACAACAAAGAAGTTGGTATATTTCTTTGACTAAAACATTGACTTTGTTAGGCATTATTTTAGTGAGCTTTGGGAGTGTGGGATTACTTGATGGACAACGGTTATCTGAGGGGGTTCCTGACTTAATTGGCATGGTTGGAGAAATGTTTCCGCCAGATTTTAGTCGCGCTCTAGACTGGATTAAACCTTTAGTTGATACTATTGCTATGAGTATTGCTGGAACAGGTATGGCTATTGCTCTTTCTCTTCCCCTTTCTTTAGGAGCAGCTCGTAATACTACACCTCATCCTTTTGTTTATTTCCTATCAAGAATGATTTTAAATATAGCTAGAGCAATTCCTGAATTAATTCTAGGAATTCTTTTTGTAGCAGCAGTTGGATTTGGCACACTTCCTGGGGTATTAGCATTAGGATTTCATTCAATTGGTATGGTGGGAAAATTCTTTGCTGAGGCTATAGAACATACAGATAATTCTCCGATTGAAGCTGCAAAATCTGCGGGTGCTAATCATTTACAAATTATTTTTCATAGTATTTTTCCTCAAATTTTTCCTCAAATCGCTGACGTGACTTTTTACCGTTGGGAATACAATTTTCGAGCCTCAATGGTATTAGGAGCTGTGGGAGCTGGTGGCATTGGATTTGAAATTATTGGAGCCTTACGTTTACTTAAATATGAGGAAGTTTCCGCACTCTTATTGGTTGTGTTAATAATGGTTACTTTAGTTGATAGTTTAAGTAATTATTTACGTCAAAAATTTATTTAATTCTAGTCAAAGAAAGAAGGAAGAAGGAAGAGGGAACAAAGAAGAAGGAAGAAGGAGTAAATATTGAAAAAAAGGGAAAAACTATAGGGTGCATCTCATATTTGCAAAAATACTTTTTTCCTATATATTCCCTATTCTCTATTCCCTGTTGCCTGTTGCCTAAAAACTATAAATTTTTGGCTTTATTCTTGCATTGAGATGCACCCAAACGATAGATATAACTATCTAAAATTAATTAGAGCAGCTATCTTTTTGTAGCATTTTTTTTTAATGTGGTATTACGCTGGCGAAGCCAGAAACTCGGTTTTTGATGTTTACTATTAAAAATCAACCTTCTTCCTTTTTCCTTCCTCCTTCTTCCTTCTTCCCTCTTCCTTCCTCCTTCTTCCTTCTTCCCTCTTCCTTCCTCCTTCTTCCTTCTTCCCTCTTCCTTCTTCCTTCTTCCTTTTTCCTTCCTCCTTCTTCCTTCCTCCTTCTTCCTTCTTCCTTCCTCATTATGAATAAAAAACCTAAAGTTGTTATTACCCATTGGATTCATCCTGAAGTTATTGATTATTTGAGTCAAAGTTGTGATGTTATTCTCAATCAAACTCAAGACACATTATCTCGTGAAGAAATTATCAAACGAACTAAAGAAGCTGAAGGTTTAATGGTATTTATGCCTGACTATATTGAATCGAGTTTTTTAGATGCTTGTCCCCAATTAAAAGTTATTGCAGGAGCTTTAAGAGGTTATGATAATTTTGATATAAATGCTTGTACAAAACGAGGTATTTGGTTCACTATTGTTCCCGATTTATTAGCAGCATCCACAGCAGAATTAACCATTGGTTTATTAATTGGATTAGGTCGTCGAATGTTAGAAGGCGATCGCCTAATTCGTGATGGTAATTTTCAAGGATGGAAACCACAACTTTATAGTAGGGGGTTATTAAATCAAACTCTAGGAATTGTGGGAATGGGAAAATTAGGAAAAGCTTTAGCTCAAAGATTAGTAGGATTTGAAATGAATTTACTTTACACCGATCCTATTCCTTTATCTGTAGAACAAGAAACTGTCTGGAAAATCTCTAGAGTGTCTTTAGAAGAACTCTTAAAAAGTAGTGATTATGTAGTTTTAATGGTACCTTTAATTCCTAATACCTATCATCTGATTAATCAAGATACCTTAGCTAAGATGAAACCAAATAGTTTCCTAATTAATCCTTGTCGGGGGTCAGTTGTAGATGAGAAAGCGATCGCCTCAGCAATTCAATCAGGACATTTAGCTGGATATGCTGCTGATGTATTTGAGATGGAAGATTGGGCAATTCCTCATCGTCCTCAAGACATTTGTGAGGCATTAATAACCGAGAAAAATCAGACTTTTTTTACACCTCATATAGGTTCCGCTGTTGATGAAATTCGCCATGATATTGCTCTTGAAGCAGCTAAAAATATTATTCAAGTTTTATCAGGAAATATGCCTCAAGGAGCAATTAATAAGTTATAATATAGAATCAATTTGAATAATTACTATTCAAAAGACTAGAGGCAGATATGCAAAACCCCTAGTCTCTCATCAGTAACCTAATTATTTAAAACTTTTGATTGTAAATTTAGTTAATTTACAGCTTGACAATATTCTTCATAAACACCATCAAGCAATAAATTTAAAGCATCTACTGCCTTAGCTGCTGCTGATAATGCTTCCTGTTTTTCAACATCAGTTTCGCACATTTTTACTAATGCTTCTCTTGTAACTTGGCTGTGAATTTCATCAGCTTTTTCATGTACTTGAAAAAAGGCTAAAGCTGCTTCAGAATTAATGCCATAAAATTCTTTCAAACCAGCAATTTTAGTAGTAGCTACTTCAGGAATTTGAGACTCATAAGCATAAAGAGCAGCTAAACCTTTTGCCGGATTTTCACTGCGGGATAACTCTTTGAGAATACTTACAGATTCCTTGGTTTTTGCTAAATGTTGCCTATTCTTAACTGCCTCTCGTTTTACACCCAAACCTTCCGCAAAACGTAACCATAATTCCGGATGATTTGCTGCTCCCATTTCCTCTTCCATGAGATTTTCCAAGAGCATTTTACGAGTTTCTAAATCATCACAAGCTGCATGAGTAGCACTAACATAAGTGGGGAAATAATGAACTTGTAGATAATACTCTTGAGCATACTCTTGCAACATTTCTAGAGAAAGTTTTCCTTCATTCCACATTTGGTAGAAAGAATGCTTAAGTAGATGTTGTTTTTCAATAATCTCATCAAGTTGTGCAAGGAAATCTTGTGCAGTCATTTGTGTATTTTGAAGCAACATACTTATTTAGTAAATTAATAGTTCCAGATATGGATATTATCATATGTTGCTCTGTAGCGCTACGCGCAAGTCAGAAGTCAGAAGTCAGAAGTAATCCCTGATTGAGTTTGAGTGTTTACAATTGCCCTAACCTATTTGCGTACTGCTATAACTAAAATTTATCGTCCTCACTAAAAGATGTAGTGCTATAGTTTGGAAGATATTTAACTCTTACCATATATTTGTAACTACGTCAAACCCTTGTTAGAGCAACTGATGAAAATTAGTCAATCTTTGTTGAATAAATATCAGGTAATTTCTTGAAAAACAACCAAATAATCATGGTTTTGGGCTGAAAAATCTTATTAAGTTAGAAATACCCTTGGATTATTATCTATTAATTTTATCATGGGAAAGCTGAAACTATTGAAACTCCGTTAGCTAATTGAGGCTTTTTTTGATGTTTTTTGTCAGAGGTTGATGACAAAGTTGAAAAATTTAAAATTAGAAGCTGAAATTGATAATTAAAACTTTTCAAATAGCGATCGCTGAAGTCAGGAATGAGAATTCAATAATGGGACTTACACAAATTAGAGTGATAAAATAGCTTCAAATATAGCAATGAGCGCTGGCATCTTTACATGTTACATAGATATTTGCAATGTAATATAAAAGTAACTGTATGAGCTGTATTTTTCATAAATTAGGCGATCGCTAAACCTTAAAGTTTTAAGGATGTCTGTAATGGTATTGATAATTTACAGTTTATAGCTTGAAATTGTTTAC
>NZ_JAAHGU010000204.1:0-9638 GCF_010692685.1 Okeania sp. SIO2F5
CGTTCGGTTAACTTCCTAGGAGGAATTTATTTGGCAGCTTCTGTCATTTTATTAGCATAGCGATCGCCATCGACCTAGAGCATACAATACCCATTTTGTCAATTTTTTAATTGATGACACGCCCTAGTAAGTAGTGGTTTCTCAAAATTAAGTTTTTGGCCAGTAAAAGCATCTTGCTTTTGTATAGTAATAGCCAGAGCGGTTAGGACTTATACTAATAGACATCTCCAATAATAAAAAATCAAATCAATTATTATCTATACATTATCAATTTCTCCCTGGAGGGGAGGGGTTAGGGGTGGGTTCGCTGTTCGCTGTTCGCTGTTCCCTGTTCCCTCTTTTGGGGGAGATGTCTAATGATGAATCTTAGACTAAGCAATGTTTGTCAAACTGTTCGCTGTTCCCTATTCCCTTTTCCCTCCGATAACTGATATGAATTTAACAGACATAGACATCAAGCAATATATGTAAACTGAGCGCATTCAAACCAGGTGAAAGTAAAAACTAAATAGGCGATCGCTACTACCAACATTTTCTGGTTTGACGATCTAACAAGGAGAAAAATAGAATATCCCCATAGTGCCACATAATATCATGTCCGGTTGAATACTTATTATTAAGATAGTAGGGGAGCGGGGGACCCACCCCTAACCCCTCCCTGGAGGGGAAAATAGAAAGATTTACTGTTGAAGCACTCATGATAAGTTTTTTCCAGATCGCTCTTATCCGGACATGATATAAGATAACATCCCCAAAACACCAACAGATAAAATAGTATCCAGAATTAAATTATGAGCTTGAGGAGTTATATCACGCTCTGACCCGGACATGATATCATACCTCTTTTCACTAACGCCAAAACTCTTATTGATTTATTACGAAATTATTAAATTAACCAATTCTAGAGAAAAATTGGTTTACTTTCCTGGTCGTAAAATCAAAGGAGACTAATTTTGATTGTGGGATTTTCAAGATGACTACAGAAAATAAATGTAGCCGAAACTAGAATAGAGGATAAATTTAATCTTTCATCACAACTAAAACAAATTTTCGGGTAATGGTTTCGGGTTTTACTGGCAGTGGTAATGGCAGTGGCGATGTTTGTCATACCGATAAAAACAGTCAATGCTGCTCCGATGATTGAGTTCACTGACTCACAGCAAGCTTTAGGGAATTCTTTTAGCTTTGGTGTAAGTTTAGCAGATGTGGATGGAGATGGCGATGTTGATGCTTTTGTTGCTAATTTTGTCGATAAAAGCATCGCGGGCCTGTCGTTGGGTTCAACTATTGTCTAAAAACAGACTAACTTAACTGCACAACAGCTTGCTCATTTAATAAAATTTCATTAGTCAATAAATCCTCTACAGTTATTCTGAGAAATCTAGATTCATCGACCCAAAACAATACCTTAATTCGATCGCTTCCAGGATTTCCGGGAGGATTTAATTGAGCAATACTACGACCTCCCTCTCGGTCATTTAAAGGTTTTACCACAGTTTGCTCTCCAGATATTTTGCGAGTAATTAGGCGATCGCCATCGAAATAAACTTCTGTCCCACCAGACTCAGCACCTAACTCTCCCAAAATTAATTCAATACTGGGTTGACTATTCACCGAAGCACCCAAAACCAACTCCACAGGATTACTCATTGGATATGGTTGACCAGACTTAATCAAAGGATGCCAACTATGAGCATTTTTCCTTCTATCCCAATAGCGGATACCATAACTGTGATACAAAAAGTCCTTAACCTCAACTCCTTGAGTTAATTGCAATGCTCCCTGAGAAATTGCTTCAAAAGGTTTTTCACAACGAATTTTTGCAGCATCAAAATATTCTTTTACCCACCTTTGAACTGCTGGTATTTGTACTGTTCCTCCCACCAATAAAACAGCATCAATTTCTGATAATTCTATTCCTTGTCTTTTTGCCTGCTGTAAAACCTGATTCATGGAATTATCAAGACTGACAAAAAATCCCTTTTCCTTGAGAATTTCCTCAAAGCCATCTCGCCCTAATTCCAACTCATAACTTTCTAAATTTTCATCATCAAAATAAACTTCCGTTGCCTGCTGTTGTAAAGACAATTGAATCTTTAACTTTTCTGCCAAACGAGTAGTTAAAGGAGTCTTTTCAATACCTTGATTTTTGACAAAATAATCCACTAACCAATTATCAATATCCGACCCCCCTAAATTCTGTCCTGATTTGGCCAAAACTCTTGCCGTTTTTGCCTTTTGATTTGAACTTTTACCAAAAGATTTTTCACCCCATTTCAGAATAAAACCCAAAGGTTGTTTTTGTGCCGAATTATCCAACCGCACCAAAGATAAATCTAAAGTTCCGCCACCAAAATCAACCACCAATAAAATTTCTGCCTCTGCCATCCCATAACCCAAAGCTGCGGCAGTAGGTTCATCAATCATTCTTACTTGGTCAACCTGTAGAGACTGGCAAACCTCCCCCAACCAATTACGATAAGCCTCAAAACTATCTACCGGAACAGTAAAAATCAAAGATTCTACAGGCAAAGGAACATTCCGAATACCAGCTACAATTTGTTGTAAAAATAACTTTCCTACCTGTTCAAAAGAAACTATTTGACCATCAAGTTCAGGCAAAAACCCTTTAATATCTGAGGCAATACCCCGCTTAAAATTCCGAAAGAAGCGAGAATCTGTATTCACATCGTAACCCTTATCTCTAACTTGCTGACCTATTACTACCTTCTTTTCAGTAGCATTCTCCACATAAACCAAGCTAGGAATTAGGGGTGGATTTTGTCCAGAAATAATTGACAAACCTGGTAATTTAACAATTTCAGGCTGTTGAGTTGTTTGATTCCAACGGGAGATTACCGTGTTACTTGTTCCAAAGTCTATCGCGATCGCCATTCAGCTATCCAATTTAATATGCCATATTACTCAGAATTATAATGAGGATAGCTTGATTTATCAATCACAAACAAGAATAGACATCTCCACCAAATGAGGGAATAGGGAATAGGGAATAGGGAACCCACCCCTAACCCCTCCGGTGGAGGGGAATAATTGATAATTTCTGTACGATAATTGATTTTATTTTTGATTTTTGGAGATGTCTAATAAGGTAACTACTAATTACCTTCAAACCAATCTTCGCCACCAGGTAATTGGGCTAAATATTCATTGACTAAAATAGCCATTCATCTTCTTTTATATATAGCAATCCTAAATTGGTTGTGGCAAAATTCCATACTGAAAAAGTTTGGGAAAGTCAAATATTCTACCATAGCGCAAAAAACTTAAATAGCCACTTAACTATTTTAAAAGAACTACAAAGATGATCAAACTGTCTGATGAATTTTTTGACTTGTAACCAAATATCTTCAACAGGGTTTTGCTCCGGGGCATTCGGGGCAAATTTTGTACAATTTATCAACCATTCTTCTTCTGGTAAATCTTGATTAATTTTTATCAAATATTCTCGAAATTCTTGAGAATTATGATAAGTTGTGGCATCCCAAAATATTGCCAATCTTTTTCCCGTTCTTTGCCGTTGCAAATATTTGATAAACTCAATGGTATTTTCAGTATTTCCACTTTGATACTCTTGAACTATAAATTCCTTTTTTTGGTAGTCTAAAGCTCCATAATAAGTCTGTCTTTCCTTTTGATTTTTCATCGTAATTTCTATTCTTTTATCTGTTTTTCCCCAAGCATAACCTAATACATCCCCCCATAGCAGATGACATTCGTTAATCATAAACACTGCTTGGTTTCCCGCTTCTATTTCCGGTTGCCATTTTGCCAATTTATCCTCTATTTCTTTTTTTTTTGCTTTCACTTATTCATCATTTTTAGCTGGATGATTTTTTTGAGTTTTTTTCCAACTTATTTCAGCCTCTTTGAGTAAGTTATAATAACTCTGATAGGACCCAAAAACTACGTTATATTGGTTCTGTAAATAGTTTTGCAAGTCTGATAATCTCAGATAATCTTGTTCTCTCAACTAATCAATTGTTCTCTCTTTTTCTTCAGCTTTTAAGTAACCTTTCTGCAGACATACTCTTCCTGCGGAATGCTACGCAAACAGGGATTTTTTGACCAGAAAATGTGTAAGTACCACTAACTACAATTAGTCTAAACTGCAAAACTGTCTAGTTTGCTTCTGAAGCCAGTTTCCTTAATCCTATCCAGGAAATACAAAGGATGAAAAAAAATAAGATAGGTAGTATTAAATTGGTAGGGTAGACTAATTCTAAAGTTCCAATATACCCATATTTATCCTCAAAGTCATAAACTTTTCTTTCTCCATCAAATTCATATAAACGCCTCCATAATGAAATTTTAGCTTCATCAAGGTTTGCAACTCTTTAATTTCTGTATTTTATTTAATCCTCATTCCTTAGTTCAGCGATCGCTATCTGAGAAGTTTTAATTATCAATCTCAGCTTCTAATTTTAAAATTTTCAACTTTGTCATCAACCTCTGACAAAAAACATCAAAAAAAGCCTAAATTAGCTAACGGAGTTTCAATAGTTTCAGCCTTTCCATGATAGAATTAACAAAGAATGATCCAAGGGTGTTTATAACCTAATGAGATTTTTCAGCCCAAAACCATGATTATTTCGTTGTTTTTTAAGGAATTACCTTATATTTCTTCAACGATGATGAACTAATTTTCATCAGTTGCTCTAACAATGGTTTGACATAGTTAAAAATATATGATATTAGCTAATAGCTTCCAAACTAGAGCAACTATATATTTTTAGTCCTGTAACAGTTTTGGGTAGAATTCGGGCGTTGCACAGTGGCGAATGATTTGATATTTTTGATTGAATTTGATTTTGGATTTGATAATTGCTAGAATAATTAATATTAGGTTTTTTTAGTCAAAGTCTAAACCTCTTTTTGGCAGTATCATTCCATAATGTGCAACCCCAGAATTCGTTGTGAAAAGTCAATTTAGAAAAGATCAAAATATCAAAGCCCTAAAAAAGCTCTCCCTGTGCTGTATCGATTTGATGCGATTTTTTGCCTAAGTTTTGTTTAAGTTCCACTCAGGAAACTTGCTAGTAACTCTACCAATTATTTGTTGCGAACTTACAAAACCGAAAGAACGACTATCACTACTTTCTTCTCTATTTTCTCCCACCAAAAAACAGTCGCCATTTTCATCAACAAAGGCAACCCGTTTAATTATTTTCAAATCTTGGCGATGGGGATGTTTAGCCACCACCAAATCATCTATTTCAGGTAAACAGTGGCGGTAGGCTTTAGTGTCAACAAGAATATCCTCCCCTGGTTTGAGTAGAGGAAACATCGACACCCCCGTAACACAAAAGCGTTGACGCAATCTCAACAACCATAACAATAATTCTTTATTATCGCTTGTTTGTATCAACTTTTTGCCTACCACCTCAAACTAAAAAAAATTAGCTAGCCTTGTACCAAGTTACCTCACGTTCCTTAGTAGCCCAGAACATATTATGGATTTTCTCCACAGCAGCTAATAATTCATTAGCGTGCTCCAAACTAACTTCCACTTTACAAGCAGAACAAAGTTTAGCAGCCTTCCAAAAAGTATCGTGGAGGTCTGGATACTTTTCTAAATGTACAGGCTTAAAATAATCAGTCCAGAGGACGAGCAAATCTTCCTTAGTCTTCTGAGCTTGCTCTTCCTTAATAGCAATATAGCGAGAAAGGGTATTAGCAGTCTTATGGTCTCCTGCTTTTGGGTCAAGGTCTAGAATTTTCTTAGTCATAGACACCACTGCCTCAGCATAAATGCGAGCAGAAGCGGGGTCATAAACACCACAAGGGCCATCGCAGTGAGCACTAACTTCTGGTGCTGGGAAGGACTTTCTAATCTGAGAAGCAATTCTGTTGAGCATAGTTTTCTAAGATATTCCTATCTGTATAAAAAATGTAAAGTAATGTTACGATGAAATAGTGGTTCAGAAGGAAGGATTTTCCTAATAATTTCCACCTACCCTAGTTTAAATCAAAAGTGTGGGTATTTATAAATTTCCGATAATCCCCACCCACCCCATTTTAAATGAAAAGTGTGGGTATTTCTGATTTTTAATTTTGGATTCCTTTATCAAGATAAACCTATGCCATTTTCAATTGATACAGCTCGCAATATCTTTCCCAACACCTTATCAGCTGATATAGTGCCAGCCACCATAGCTCGCTTCAATCAGCTAAGTGCAGAAGACCAACTAGCTCTCATTTGGTTCGCCTACCTGGAAATGGGCAAAACAATCACAATTGCTGCTCTAGGAGCTGCCAATATGCAGCTTGCAGAAATAACTATGAATGAAATTAAACAAATGAGCTTCCAGGAGCAGACCCAAGTCATGTGTGACCTGGCTAACCGCTCCGATACTCCAATGTGTCGGACATATGCCACCTGGTCTCCCAATATCAAGTTGGGTTTTTGGTATCAACTTGGAGAATGGATGAATCAGGGACTTGTTGCTCCTATACCAAAGGGTTATCAGCTTTCTGCTAATGCTTCAGCCGTATTGGGAACTATTCAAGGATTAGATTCTGGTCAGCAAATCACAGTTTTGAGAAATTCTGTGATTGATATGGGTTTTGATGTTAAAAATTTGGGCAACTATACCCGAGTTTCTGAACCTGTAGTTGCTCCAAAGAATATGGCAGAGCGAACTAAAGTTACGATTCAAGGTGTTGATAATCCTACTATCTTGAATTACATGAATAACTTGAATGCCAATGACTTTAATGCATTGATTGAGTTATTCACTCCTGACGGTGGCCTACAACCTCCTTTCCGTAGACCAATTGTGGGCAAAGATGCCGTTTTGCGATTTTTCCAAGAAGAATGTCAGAACCTCAAGTTAATCCCAGAGCAAGGAATTTCTGAACCTGCTGAGGATGGTTATACTCAGATTAAGGTTACTGGTAAATGCCAAACTCCTTGGTTTGGAGCTGGTGTAGGTATGAATATTGCTTGGAGATTTTTACTCAATCCTGAAGGTAAAATTTTCTTTGTAGCCATCGACTTATTGGCATCTGCCAAGGAGTTGTTAAATTTGGCTCGGTAAAAAGAAATAGGTAATAAATCATTGTACAGGAAAATTTAAGAGATAAATAAATTTTAATGAGTGTCTTCAAAAAGAACACTCTTTTTTTTGTTAGGACTTAATAAAATTGCCTTGTAAATTAATATAAATTTTATTTTATCTAGCTACTGAATTAGATTATATATGCTACTATTAATAACTACATAAAAAATCATAATCACACATAGATTTTTAAGAAAATAAAAAGGATGATGCAACTTACTAATACTCAGTGGTCTATAACAGAAGAAAAGATTGCCCAAGCAGCTTTAGAAAAAGCTAAAGAACGAGAAATCAATACCTTAATCACAACAGTGCGCCAACAAGCAAGTGGAATTCAAGAATTTGATGATTTATGGTATCTACATGATTTCCTCAGTGCCAGAAGATACGATCTAGATGGGAAGTATGACTCCAGAAATGCAACTGTGATTTTTGCTCTGGCTGGCTTAGTAAAAGAGGGATGGTTAAAGCTTGGAGAGCTGGAAGGCTTGGATAAAGAAAAGATTACAAAAGTATCTGCCATGACCCGCATTATCTAATATAATCTAAATCAAGGGCGGGTTGTGAAATGAACTGCTGTTCCATCTAGACCCGCACTCTTTAAGCTTGATTGTCTGGCAGTAAATTTGGTAAGACGCGATCGCAACAAAATAAAGTCCCTGCAGCGACACATAGTGGAATACCTAAAAAGTTAACTATAGGAATGGTAATTAAACCTTGACAAATTAACCCAAAAGTGGCGCTTGCTGGTAAACTACGACGCACTACTGTTAACTTCTGTCGAAATTTTAATTTTCTTCTCTCCAAAAATCCATCAAAAAAGTCAAGACAAACAATGGAAGTTGTTAAAGTTATACCACCAATAGTTGCGATTAAAGAACCTCCAGGGAGAAAGTTGAGCAGCAATATCGGTAAACCTATTACTAAAAGTAATCCAACTTTTTTTAGCTCAAAAAGTATGGCTCGCCAAATATCTTTGAGAGAGTTTAATAAACTTGGAGGAGTTTCAGGCAATGTTCCAGTTCTAATTTTTTCTAATTGTTCAGAAAGTTGACCATAAAAAGGTGAACCTAGAATAGTTCCAAATTGTACTAACAAAAATCCAATTATCAGCAATAATATTGCGAATAGAATAACTTGTACAAGTTTATATAAAATATTATCTATATAACTTAAGAAGTTTAACCATGTTGGTAATTGAGCAATTAAAGCATCAAAGCTTAAAGATAAGTTATTAAAAATAGTATTAATTAAATCAATTCCTGGTAGGAGTAAACTAAGATAAAGAAGAATACCTACCACAATATTAATCAAAATTGGCACAACTATATAACCTATTAATTTTGGATTTTTGAGAAATATCGTTAAAGCACGAAAATGGTAAGTTGCCCCTGCGAATAATCCGATAGGAGTCTCAAATATAGATAATATTGACTTAATTTTTTTTTGTTTTACCATGAGTTAATTGAGAGTAGTTATACCAAATTGATAAATTTTTGCTACAAAAAGCTAGGATATTTCTTAGGAGTCAACCCACCCCTAACCCCTCACAGGAAGAGAACTTAGGAAGAGCAAGTCAGAATGAATGGCTTTAATGGCAGTTTTTAGGTATGAATTTATCTTTTTAGTCCAAAAGGTATCTCCTATAAAGTAGGGACGTTAGCGGCAGCTCTGCGTTAGCAAATGGCCATTCGTCCTTGCAGCCCTTATTATTCGTAACATTCTTTTTTTATCCTTGGTATTAGAAGTTATAACAGTGTGCGCTGGTATATTTACAAATTGCAGGAGGTGCCCAATAGCTAAAAGTCTTATATTATCGGCAATTTATTCCCCCTATTGCCTGTTGCCAGATGAGCTGTTGCCTGTACACAACGCTATAGTAGCTATAAGAGGTTGTTTGTGAACAAAAGATTAAGTAGAATATTTGACAGCATCCTTACCATTTTCTGGAATAATAGTTGGTTCTTCTGTGACGCACCCCATGAGTTAGTGGAGATTCAGATTTTTTGTAGAGGAAAAATCCCTACTCTATAGAAGTATTAAATTATTTGTAGAAAATCAGATTGTTATACATATTTCTATTTAGCTTCTCTATTTTTCAATTATCCCCAGAATATTTTTGATACTAACTAACTACAATAGAAAGTTATATCAAGTCTGATTAATTAGCCACAATCAAAATATTTTCTCTGATAAATTTCCTCATTTTCCCTATTACCCATTCCCTAAAATTTTTATTGTGGGTATTTAAATAAACATGATATTAGCGTTTCTCAGTCTAATGAGGTACACCTATCTTGATTTGTCTTCTATTCCCTGTTCCCTATTCCCTAAAACCAACAAATTTTGTACCTCACGCTTCTTGGGAATGACTATATATATTAGCTATATTTAACATATAAAAATTATGGGATGATAGAAGATTTATATTATTGACATACTCCCGGCGCTGAATTAAAAATTACAGCGCGGGATTCTCACCCATCTGTGATTCTTGATTCAGTGACACCACTTACTATTTCAGGTTGCCCATCTACAGCAGAGGTGGTAGTCTCCTCA
>NZ_JAAHGU010000205.1:0-9619 GCF_010692685.1 Okeania sp. SIO2F5
TCTGGAATGCAGCAGAAGCTTTGGGTAAAATAGGTTCTGAAACTGTGATTCCGGAATTAATCCCACTCCTTGAATACGAAGACTCTTATGTGCGTTGGAATGCAGTAGAAGCTCTAGGTGAAATAGGTTTAGTTCTCGAAAAATCGGAAACTGTGATTCTGAGATTAATTCAACTGTTAGAAGATTCGGACTCTTATGTGCGCAAAAGTGCAGCAGAATCTCTGATTGAAATAGGTTCGGAAACTGCGATTCCAGGATTAATTCAACTTCTAGAAGATTCAGACTCTGATGTGCGTAGTCGTGCAGCAGAAGCTCTGGGTAAAATAGGTTCGGAAACTGCGATTCCAAGATTAATTCAACTTCTAGAAGATTCAGACTCTGATGTGCGTAGTCGTGCAGCAGAAGCTCTGGGTAAAATAGGCTCAGAAACTGCGATTCCAGGATTAATTCAACTTCTAGAAGATTCAGATACTGAGGTTTGTTGGAGTGCAGCAAAAGCTCTAGGAAAAACAGGCTCAGAAACTGCGATTCCAGGATTAATTCAGCTTCTAGAGGACTTAGACTTTTTTTTACGCAGGAGCGCAGCAGAAGCTCTGGTTGAAATAGGTTCGGAAACTGTGATTCCGGGATTAATTCCACTCCTAAAGCACTCAGACTCTTATGTGCGTGTGAGTGCAGCAAAAGTTCTGAGTAAAATAGGCTCATAAACTGCAATTCCAGGATTAATTCAACTTACAGAAGATTCAGACTCTGATGTGCGTAGTCGTGCAGCAGAAGCTCTAGGTAAAATAGGTTCTGAAACTGTAATTCCGGAATTAATTTTACTCCTAAAAGACTCAGATTTTAATATCCGTGAAAAAGCAGCAGAAGCTCTAGGTAAAATAGGTTCTAAAACTGTAGTTCCGGAATTAATTTCACTCCTAAAAGACCCAGATGCTGTTGTATGTAGTCGTGCAGCAGAAGCTCTAGGTAAAATAGGTTCCGAAACTGCGATTCCAGGATTAATTTCACTCCTAAAAGACTCAAACTCTTATGTACTTAGTCGTGCAGCAGAAGCTCTGGGTAAAATAGGTTCCGAAACTGCGATTCCAGGATTAATTCCACTCCTAGAAGACTTAGACTCTGTTGTGTGTAGTTTTGCAGCAGAAGCTCTGGGTAAAATAGGTTCGGAAACTGCAATTCCGGGATTAATTCAACTTACAGAATATTCAGACTCTGATGTGCGTAGTCGTGCAGCAGAAGCTCTAGGTAAAATAGGTTCCGAAACTGCAATTTCAGGATTAATTATATTCCTAGAAGACTCAGAATTTTATGTGCGTAATACTGCAGTAAAAGCTCTGAGTAAAATAGGTTTAGAAAACACAATTTTTGAGTTAACAAAAAAAATAATAAATGATAGTTTTGTCAAACAATTGCTATCTGAAACTATCAAGATTATTCAAACCATCCAACAACGCCTTCAATACTACAAACCAACCCCCAAAATACCTATGTATAAAACACTTTCTCACAACTACGCCCTACTAATAGGAGTCGGCAACTGCAAATACCCCAACTGGTCACTCCCCACCACAGTCAAAGACGTTCAAGCCATCAAATCATTCCTCATAAACCCCGACTTATGTGGTTACATTGACAATGAAAATTATCTCCGCTTCCTCTGCAATGAACAAGCAACAAAACAAAACATTTTAGACAACTTAAACTGGCTCCAACAACAAGCAAAAAACGACCCAGAAGCCACAATATTAGTCTATTATTCCGGTCATGGTTGGCTAGATAATTCAACCCAAAACTATTATTTAATCCCCCACGACACCAGTCCCGTAAAACTACAAAAAACAGCATTACCAGCAACAGAATTTAACAACGCCCTCCAGCAAATATCCGCCCAAAAACTATTAGTAATAATAGATAGTTGTCACGCCCAAGGAATGGCAACTGCCAAAGAAACAGACGAACTAGAATTACCCGAAAACTTCAGTCAAACCGCCCTCCCGAAAAACTTAATAGCAGACTTAAGAAAAGGAACAGGGCGAGCAGTTTTTACCTCATCCACAGGAGAGGAGTCATCATGGATACGCTCCGATGGAAAAATGAGTATCTACACAGACCATTTTCTGGAAGCATTACATGGTGGTGGCAATAAACCAGGAGATAAATTTGTCAAGGTTTCCAATTTAATGAATTATGTGGGAAAAACTGTTCCTGAAAGCGCTCAACAATTAGGGAGAAAACAAACCCCTATTTTTGACTTTTCCCAAATAGATGATTTTCCGGTAGCGTTATTGTGTGGGGGTAAAGGTTTACCCGAAGGGGGAGCGGAAAAATTGCAAGAAGAAACACGAGAAAATATTCGTAATATTGTCACAGTTCAAGAAAGTATGGCTTCTGTTGATGGCGATGTTAAAACTAAATACTATTTCGGAAACGTACAAGGAGAGGTTAAATTTGGTAATGAATAAATAATCCCCCCGAACCCCCCTTTGAAAGGGGGGCTTAATTTGCAGCCAGAAGTAGGTTGGGTTGAGGAACGTTAGCGGAGCTTATCCGTTAGGATAAACCCAACAAATTAATCTCACAAGTCTCCGTTATTGTTGGGTTGCGCGATCGCTTAACCCAACCTACTGAACTAACAATAGATGTAGGGTGCTGGTGCGTTACGCTGCCGCTAACACACCCTACTGGACTCTCCTGACTCCTGACTCCTGACTCCTGACTCCTGACTCCTGACTCCTCATTTACACTAACCAATTTCTTAATTTTGCTGATAATAAATCAATTATTGAAGTTGCCAATATTAAAATGATTAAAATTGCACAAACTTTTTGATACAAAAATGAACCAAAACTTTGATAAAGAGAAACTCCTATACCACCTGCTCCTACTATTCCTAACACAGAAGCAGAACGAACATTTGATTCAAAACGATACAAAACAAAGGAAGTCCATAATGGCATTACTTGAGGAATTACTCCAAAGATAATTTCCTGAATTTTACTAGCACCCGTAGCACGAATACCTTCAACAGGACCAGGTTCAATTGACTCCACTGCTTCAGAAAAAAGTTTTCCTAAAGTACCTGCTGTATGTACAAATAAAGCTAAAACACCAGCAAAGGGACCTAAACCAACAGCTACTACAAATATTAGAGCAAATACTACTTCATTAATTGCCCGCATGGCGTCTAAAATTCGACGAATAGGCTGTACAATCCAAATTGGACTCATATTTTCTGATGCCAAAATCGAAAATGGAACGGCGAAAATCGCGGCTAAAATAGTTCCCCAAAGACCCATTGAAATAGTAATTATTGTGTCTTCTAAATAAATTTTCCAATCGGAAAAATCAGGGGGAAAATATGACTGAATATACTCAACCATATTACCGCTTTTTTGGAATAAAGTTAAAAAATTTATTTCACTTTGTAGAGCAGAAAAAACTAGAATAGTCGCAGCACCCAATACAAACATTATGCGAGTATTAGTAACTCGTTTCTTTTCTTGGGCTAACATTTCTATAACTGCTGGAGTAGCTATAATAGTTTTATCAATACGGTTAAAATTATTAGTTATTTTGTTCATTTTTATTTATATCTTTCTACACATAAAATTAAATTATAAATTCAGAATTATTTTTTTCTTTTTTCTTCTTCAGGACTTACGCACGGACACTCAATCTAAGGCGAAGAGGGCGAATGCCATTTGCTAACGCAAAGCTCCGCTAACGCCCCTACAGATGGTGTTTTCAAGGTGAATTTGTGTAACCCCTGTTCTTCTTTCTTCCCTCCTGACTCCTGACTCCTGACTCCTGACTCCTAATTAACTAAACCAATTCTCCATGACCTTTCAATATTAATTCTTCTGCCGCTGCACCATAAAGTTCGTCTAGTTTACGATCGCTCAGATTAACTGTTGGATCGTCAAATACAACTTCTCCATCTCTCAGAGCAATAGTACGTTCAAAATACCGACGTACCATTTGAACTTGATGTAGAGAAGTAACAATAGTAATATTATTTTCTCGGTTGAGTTTGCATAATAATTCCATTATCTTCCGAGCAGACTCCGGGTCTAGGGAAGCTATGGGTTCATCTGCTAAAATAATTTTAGCTCCCTGTACTAAACAACGAGCGATCGCTACCCGTTGTTGTTGTCCTCCAGAAAGTTGGGCAGCTTTTTTATAAGCTTGTTCTAAAATTCCTACTCTTTCTAATGCAGCAAGTGCCTGTATTTTTTGCTCTTTTGTAAATAGACGTAGTGCCGAATTTGCAAGAGACATTCGCCCCAAGTTTCCTACTAAAACGTTGTCTATTACTGTTAGTCGTTTGACCAAATTAAATTGCTGAAAAATACAACCTATTTGGCAACGTAATTTTCTAATGTGCGAGTGGAAAACGCCATCTGTTTGTAAAGCTGTACCAAATATGTAAATAGTACCTTTATCTCCTTGCTCTAAACCATTTATAAGTCGTAGTAAAGTAGATTTTCCCGAACCAGAAGCACCAACTAAACCTACCATTTCTCCTGCTTCAACACAGATATTAACTTGCTGCAAAGCAGGTTTTCCTTTAAATTTTTTATCAAGATTCTTAACTTCTATAGCGCTATATTTAGACATTTTTACTATAAATTATGAGCAAAACTAATATATATTAGAGCTTGTAGGTTAATTTTAGGTTATCTTTCAGTAAAAAAAATTATTGTAACTATTCAGCTGAATGCTGAATGCTGAATGCTGAATGCTTGCATTGCTATACAATACTATGTCAGACAATTATCTAAATCTATGAAGTTTATTTCTTTATCTTATTTGTTTTTGTTGCTAACTTCCCTATCCAGAAAATTACTCAAAGTCATAGTAATGTTCTGCTTAATAATTACCATTGCATTGATTTTTCCTACCCAAGCAAAAAGCGACAGTTATTTAGAAAATTCTATTAATCTAAGTTTAATGTACAGTGGCCCAGTTTATAACTTTGGTGGTGGTGGTCTTGATATAGACTCTGCAATTCAGTGGATGATTAATCAAGTCCGAGGATGCAATTCTTGTCGCAAGAAAGTAGATGTGATTGTAATTCGTGACTCAGGTAGCGATGCCTATAACCGACCAATTCTAGATATGGATGGGGTAGACTCAGTAGAAACTCTAATAATTTCTCATCGAGAAGATGCTCAAAAAGAGAAGATAATAAACCAAATTGAGAATGCCGAAGTAATTTTTTTTGCAGGTGGCGACCAGTGTCAATACCTACGGAATTATCGAAATACGGAAGTTGATAAAGCTGTTAATTCTGTTATTGCAAAAGGTGGGGCAGTTGGCGGAACCAGTGCTGGTGCAATGATTCAAAGTAATTTTGTTTTTAATGCTTGTTCTGAGACAGTCACCAGTAAAACTGCACTAAATGACCCTTATGAAGATATTTCTCTTGACGAAGGTTTGTTTTACAGACAAAAATTTCAGGGAACTGTTATTGATACTCACTTCTATGAGCGCGATCGCATGGGTCGGTTAATGACATTTGTTGCTCGTTTGCTCAGAGATGGAATATCTGATACTGCTTTAGGTATTGGTATTGATGAAGATACTTCGTTAATTGTGGATAAAAGTGGTTTAGCTGAAGTAGTTGGAAATGGGTTTGTTTATTTTGTCTTGGGAGACCATTTACCAGAGGAATGTAACCCTCAAATTCCATTAACTTTTAGTGGGTTCAAAATCTGGAAAAAAGGAAATGGTGAAACTTTTGATTTGAATCATAGACCATCAATTGCTGATTATCAAGTTAGTGTCGAGAATGGAGAACTTGATTCTAGTCCTTATTAGAAGAGGGAGTAGGGAGTAGGCAGTAGGGAGTAGGGAGGAACAATTGATAATTTCTGGAGAAGAGATGGGGAGATGAGAAGTATTTTTCAACCTTTTTCCCTTATACCTTCCCTCTACCTCCTGACTCCTGACTCCTGGCAAAAAAACTGAATCGCCGACAAAAATATGATCGAGGGTTCTATATGTATTCTGTGGCGAAATGCTGTTTTTGGGTTGAATAAAAAGTCATGTGTAGGGGCGAGCGACACCCAATAGTAAAATACTACCACGATTTTTTTGGGGACGCAAGGGGAAATACCTTGTCGTTTTTTTTTGAGCTTCACAGGATGATAATTGGATTGAAAAGTTAATATAGCGCCATTCGGAGCAACTGCGGTAGCTACATCGCTTCTACATGAGTAAATATATGGATGTGTTGATGAGGTGAAAATTTTTCGGTGTCACTACTTCTTTTTTGAGTGCTGCACAGGATGATAACTTTTCTAGTGCTTTGATGGTGTGAGTATCCCTTCTATATGTATTCAGTGACGAAATGCTGTTTTTGGGTTGAATAAAAAGTCATGTGTAGGGGCGAGTAAACCCCAATAATAAAATACTATCACGATTTTTTTGGGGATGCAAGGGGGAAATACCTTGCCGTTTTTTGGAGCTTCACAGGATGATGATTTAATTTGGTTGTGAATATAGCGCCATTCGGAGCAACTGCGGTAGCTACATCGCTTCTACATGAGTAAATATATGGCGTTGCATAGAGTGCGGGATGAATTTTAGGCTCTCAAACACAGGAAGTTTAACGAAGTCAGAAGTCAGTAGGGGCGAATAGCCATTCCCCCGTACAGAAGTCAGAAGTTAACCAACCCCTCGCCCCTCCCCCTCCCAGGAGGGGAAGTAGGATTTGAGCTTCGCTGCAAAAACAAAAATATTTCCCCTTAAAAGGCGGGGTTATGGGACCCAATTATTTTGATAAAAAACAAAAAATGGGATTTACCTTCTGCCAAAAATTTCATCCCCTAATTCAGCAACGCCTAAAATTCAGGCAACTCAAAATTTTCCGTTCTTAATTCATTCTTTGATTGTCAAATTATCAGAACTGACGCATTATGTTTAGCCCAAAAAATTTCTTTTAGGTATCAATATTATAAGGTATAGTAATCTATATTATTAAAACTTTGCTTATAAGTACCTATGATCGATTTACA
Organism: Okeania sp. SIO2F5; assembly: GCF_010692685.1. Classification (NCBI taxonomy): domain Bacteria; kingdom Bacillati; phylum Cyanobacteriota; class Cyanophyceae; order Oscillatoriales; family Microcoleaceae; genus Okeania; species Okeania sp. SIO2F5. Next base: position 7,023 of record NZ_JAAHGU010000205.1, read on the forward strand.
TCTTCAAGTCCAACTACAAAAAAGAAAAAATCCATTTGGAAGTAGTCGAGTCGATCATCCTTTTCAGACACATAGCGATGCGGATAATGTTTTTAGTAAAGAATTTCACAGAATACAATCTACTCTCAAAGATATTAAACAAGATATTAATCATCAAAGTAAAGGAGTTGTTGTTGTAGGGGAACCAGGGTTTGGCAAAACTCACCTGATGATGCGACTGGCAAATAGCAGATTAAAAACTAATCGACTCTTATTTATCCGTCAACCTAATAATCCTGATGCTATTATTTATCATATTTATAGTCGTATACTTGAATCGCTCATTAGATGTATACCAAAAATTAACTATACTCAACTAGAATATTTGATTGCTAATAGTTGTGCCAAAATTTTTCAAGAAATTATTATAGAAAATCCAGATTTGTACCCAAAAAAAGAAAGTAAAAAAGACCAGAAAATTATAGAATTAGTCAAAAATGGAAACCTGGAATTACTCTCTTTTTTATCATCAGATACTCAAGCTAAACGAGAGTTTTGGGAACATATAGAAAATCGGTCTTATATGTGGTGGAGTACAAATTATTCAACGGCAGGATATGCACCAGAAATATTCAAAGGAATTATCAAGTTTTGTGGATATAGAGCTATAGATTATCGTCGCATCATTCGAGAATGGTTGGCAATGAATGATGTACCTCAAAAATTATTAGATAAAGTTAAAATAGCATCTTGGAATAAAAGCATCAATCGGGAAGAAGTATCTTTAGAAGCGTTAAAAGTATTAGGTTATTTATCACTTTTAGACGAACCTTTGATTATTGTATTTGACCAATTAGAAGGTTTAGGTAGGGAATATAATCAGAATCTTTTGCACTGTTTTGGAGAAGCAATTAAAGAAATTTTTACTCATATTCCTAATAGCTTGATTATCCTAAATTTATTCCCAGACCGATGGGAGCAGTTTAAACAAGAATTTGATGATTCTATTGTTGATAGAATTTCTCAGTGTCAAGTATTCTTAAATAAGCCATCTGAAGAACAGCTAATAACAATTCTTAATGAAAAATCTAAGTCTATTAATATGACGATTGAACAACTTTTCACGCCACAGGAAATTCAGAAGATATTAAGTAAAAATTCTATACGCTCAATTATTAATTCTGCTGCAGATTTCTATAATTATAAAATTCATAATATTCCCCTGCCTGATTATCTGAAAATTGAGACAAACAGTCAAATAGCACTACAGAGTAATTCCAGTTTACAAAATTTGGTCTCAGATATTAAACAAATTAAAGAACTTGTTCTGAAGATAGCTGAAAAACTGAATATTGAATCGAATCTAGAAACAACAATTGAGGAAAATCATCAAAAATCTGTTCATCAGGAGACTCAAGCTGATACAAATAAAATTATCGGAGATTACCTGAATCAAAAATATCAGCAAATAGAAGAAGAATATAGTGAGTCTCAAGTTATTACAAGTAGTGATGACCGGGGAAAATTGGAGAAAATTTTTGAATCTTTGAAAATAATTCAACCATCTATCAAGTTAGATTTTCTGACCTTTGATAGACCTAAAAAAATTCCAGACCACCTGGTTATTCAAACAGAAACTCAAGGTTATGCTATAGGTTTTTTATATGATGGAGGTAACGCCTTTTTTTCTCGGATGACTAACTGGAATGAATTAGTAGCCAAAAATTCTCACCTCAAGTTTTATCTATATCGAGATGCTAGAGGGTATCAAGTTAGTGGTGAAAAAAGTATCGCAGAATTAGATAAATTTAAAAATACAGATAATGGCGAATATATTGTTTTGATCAAAGATGAACGTATTACTTTTGAACTTCTCTATCAAATAATTGTGGATATTCAAAATCAAGATTTGGAAGCTAAGTTGGATGAAGCATTATTAATTCTTTTAAAAAGATACTCACATCACTCGTTATTAAAAATAGCCATAGAAGCGATCGGAACTTTTGAAGTCTAGCTTGATTAAAGAAGATTTTAGATCCCCTGAACAAAGTAGAGTTTTAAATCCAATTGCTGAGGTCTTTAGGTATTAGGTAAACTTTTTTTCATATACCACCTATGATATCAAATCCGGTAGCATTGTTGTAATTAGATTCATAGTGTGGGAACCCACCCCTAATATAGAATCCGGTTGAATAGTCGTCATTGCGACGATAGGAAGCAATCTCAGGGGTGCGTGGAGATTGCTTCCTTCCACTCCGTTCCAGTCGCAATGACTTGGATATAGTAATTATCCGGATTTTATATAATACCAAATTATAGCGGTTTTCATTAACATAGAATACAGCTATTAGGTCTGTAATTATTAAACTTCAAACATACTTATATTTTGTCTGTAGTCTACCTTTGTGAAAACCGCTATAATAAATATTTTCTACAAATAGCTAGGATATTTCTGAGGAGTCAACCCACCCGCGTGCCCAACCAACCCCCGCCCCTCCCAGGAGGGTAACTCAGGAGGACTGAGTCACACGGGAATAGCTTCAATACCATTTTTCAGGTCGCAAATCATTCTTTTGTCTTGGTGCGCTACCAGGTGCGACTAGCGTCGTCGCGGGGTC
>NZ_JAAHGU010000206.1:0-9430 GCF_010692685.1 Okeania sp. SIO2F5
CACCGTCAACGGGGGTGTTCACGCATTACATGGGGATTCTCACCCCAAGTAATTTTCCTCCTGTCTCCAGTATAGCTGTCTCCTGTCTCCTTCAAAAATATCAAATCATTCGTCACTGTGCAACGCCAATTATTTAGGAGTCAACCCACCCCTAACCCCTCCCAAGAGGGGGAGTCAGGAGGACCGAGTCAGGAGGGAAGAAATAAGAAGAAAGAGTAGTAAGAGTAGTAGAAGAGAAACTTTTTTGTTCACTAATTATCCAGGCATGATTCATACCTCAAATAACCAACGCCTAAGTTAGAAAAAAAACGGAGAGGGTGGGATTCGAACCCACGGAGGTTTGACCCTCACTCGATTTCAAGTCGAGCGCATTCGACCACTCTGCCACCTCTCCATTAATAAGTCAAAAGTCAAAAGTCAAAAGTTAAAAGTTAAAAGTCATTTTTAATTTTTGTTCAGGAGTTAGAAATACTCTATAGCGCTACCCGCAAGTCAGAAGTAATCTCTGACTGAGTTTGAGCATTTAGGAATGTCCTAAGCTTTGATTCGACTGCTATAACTGTTTTGACATTTATATATTATAGCACTTGTGCAGGCTCAACAACAGATTTGGATTGGGAATATAAAATTTCTTCAGAAACTACTTTCAAATCATGGCCAACCCAAACCAAAGCAGCTTGAGATATTATGCCTGCCTTCATAGATACAATTGAGAAATTCCGTTCTTTCTGGCCCTCATTTTCTATGATGCGTGGCACACTTGCTGCATTCAAATATAATGTCCCTTCGGTATCTACATCAACACGCTTACGCAACTTTTCCTGAATATGTCTCAATCTATGGTGCATGTGACCAAAAGTCACTAAGGAAATATTCTTGCCCAATTGCCGAGATTTTACAATGGCATCCCTAAAATCAGGGTCGCCGAAATCTCCACCTCTGGGTTGCCAGTCACGTCCCACTGGATCTTCGGGGGCATCTCCTAAACCAACAGGCCCATTATGGCCAAGAAAAATTATATTTTGACATACTGCATTCTCTACTGCCTTGACTATTAAATTAGTAGATTCCTCAAAACTATTAACTCCAAACCTTTGCTGATAAAAATCTTGATATTTCCATTCTGGACCTCCCCAACTAAAAGGACGAGTCCCAATAACTGTCAAGTCTAACTCTGGAAAATCTCGCTTTCCATAACCTACATGAGCTTCTCCAAATAAGTCTATTTGTTGTTGTACTCTGTCTTCTTGAGTTTGGTCATAAGGGCATTTTTTTCTGCCCCATTCTGTTGCGGTATACCAAGCATCGTGATTACCAAAAACTACTGCTTTAGGGATATCAATAGCAGCGATCGCTTGTACCACTTCTACTGCTTCATTACCAAAATCTCCCACAAATAGTACTAAGTCAACTCCTAGATATTTGAGGGCTATTTCATCTTCTGGTTCCCATTGATCGTGAACATCTCCAACAATGGCAATTTTGCTCAATTTTTCTAGATTATCTGTCATTTTTACTTTTTTTGCTAATAGTATTTTCTCTGAATTACTAGAAATATTTGGAAGACTTTTAAAGATTAGCTGCTATTTGTTAAATCTAGTCTATCCAATCGGATTTTTTTTTGACATAGTGAATAACTATATGGAAGTTTTTTTTACTTATTTATTGTAGAATTTAACTCAAATTTATTCTCAAAAATAGACTTAAATCTAGGTCATATTGTATCACAATGGAACATCAACAACTAATTATTTTTACTCGCTATCCAGAACCAGGAAAAACTAAAACACGATTAATACCTGCTTTGGGGGCTGAAGGTGCAGCAAATTTGCAACGTCAGATGACTGAAACAACTGTAAAAAAAGCTAATAAGTTATTTGATTTTATTTCATTATCTGTTGAAGTTAGATTTGTCGGTGGCGATTTACAATTAATGAAAAATTGGTTAGGTTCAGATTTAAAATATCAAGAACAAGGTATGGGGGATTTAGGGGAACGTATGGCAAGAGGGTTTCAATCTGCTTTTAATCGGGGGATGAAATCTGTGGTAATTATTGGTATAGATTGCCCTAGTTTAACTTCTGAAATTATTTTACAAGCTTTTGCTAAACTGACTGAATCTGATGTGATAATTGGTCCTGCAACAGATGGGGGTTATTATTTAATTGGTCTGAGAAAAATTACTCCAGAATTATTTCAAGGAATTAATTGGGGAACGTCCGAAGTATTGTCAAAAACTGTAGCGATCGCTCAAAGTTTGAAGTTAGTTATTGATTATTTACCTAAGCTTTCTGATATTGACCGTCCAGAAGATTTAGAAAAATCACAGTTTAAAATTAAGGGTACATCTCAGTTTTGAAGAAAGCCAAAAACTTATAGCTTTTAGGGAACAGAGAATAGGGAATAGAGAATAGGAGAAAAGTATTTTTGTAAATATGAGATGCACCCCAAAAATTAGGATGCTCTATAGTCTGAGTTTATACAGCATATTCCAAGTATATGAAGTACAAATATTAATAATTAAATGAATGCAAGTGCGGGCATCTTGTCCGCGAGGGATGTACTTCACCAAGGTGGAATCCGCTGTATCATATTCGGATAATCAGTTATAAAAAAAACTTCTGTCCTGGAACCTTTCTTTACCTTCTGCCTTCTGCCTTCTACCTTCTGCCTTTCTTTAACTGATAACTGATAACTGAAATGACCAGTATTTCGATTATTATTCCTGTTTTAAATGAAGTTAGTACGATTACCCAAACAATTTCAACAGCTCAAACGGCAAAAGATAAAGATATAGAAATAATAGTTGTTGATGGTGGCAGTAATGATGGAACAATTGAGCTGATTAAATGTTTAAATATCCAAATTATTTCTTCTCTTCCTGGTCGTGCCACTCAGATGAATTGTGGAGCAAAAATAGCAACTGGAAAAATTCTTTTATTTCTACATGGAGATACCCTTTTACCTTCAAATTTTGACCGAATGTTGGAAGAGATATTGGTCAAACCGAAAATTATTGCAGGTGCTTTTGAACTAAGTATTAGAGGAAAAACAAAAGGTTTACGAATAGTTGAAAGAATGGTAAATTGGCGGTCGCGTTATTTGCAAATGCCTTATGGGGACCAAGGAATTTTTCTCCCAACCAAAGTTTTTCAAGAAATTGGTGGTTTCCCAGAAATACCAATTATGGAAGATTTTGAATTGATACGACAGTTAAAAAAAAGAGGACAAATAGCAATTATACCATCTCCAGTATTTACTTCTGGCCGTCGGTGGCAAAAATTAGGAATACTCAAAACGACTTTCATTAATCAAATAGTTATTATTGCTTATCTACTTGGGGTATCTCCAAAAAGACTAGCGCGATTGTATGTTAACTTTAAGGACTAAATAAGAAGATTTTGGACTTTCAGAGCTACTACCAAAGGAGAATCACAAAATATTCAATAATTAGGGTTTGCGCTCAAAAGTCTTATGGGTGAAGGTAGGAGACAGGAGACAACCCACCCCTAACCCCTCCCAGGAGGGGGAGACAGGAGAAAAGGGAATGCGAGGAGGTAGGAGTAATAATTGTCAATTTGGGATTTTTTGCTCAACTATCTGTCTAAAAGACTAACTTTTTGAGCATGAAGAGCTGAAAAACTGGCACTTTTTTCGACAAAAAAAAGCCTAAAGTTCTTATATGTCAATGCTTTTAGATTTAATCAGCAGAGCAATAATTAAAATTAAAAAAATATTAAAAATAATCACATTAGATTAACTTTTTTAAAGTTAAAAACTAATTTTGAGATATAGAATGCACTTACCTCGTAAAATATTAGCTTAATATCTTCTAAAGATTTTTAAACTCCTACTCAGAGGAAAGAATTAAGTATGCCAGAAGCTACAGATACAGGATTTGTTCAACCCTATAATGGAGACCCTTTCGTTGGTCATTTATCTACTCCAATCAGTGATTCTGACTTTACGAGAACATTTATCGGTAATCTACCTGCTTACCGCAAAGGTCTATCCCCAATTTTACGGGGTCTAGAAATAGGTATGGCCCATGGTTATTTCATCGTTGGCCCTTGGACAAAACTAGGTCCATTACGGGATTCTGCCACAGCTAACTTAGGTGGGCTAATTTCTGCGATCGCCCTAATTCTAATTGCCACTATCTGCCTATCCACTTATGGAATAGTTTCCTTCCAAGGAGATAGTCCCGAAAGTGCAGACCCACTCAAAACTTCTGAAGGTTGGAGTCAGTTTACTGGTGGTTTCTTCATTGGTGGTATGGGTGGTGTAGTTGTTGCATTTTTCCTACTAGAAAACTTTGAGGTTCTAGACTCAATTTTCCGTGGTTTCGTTAATAACTAAATACCTCTGAAATAGTTGAAGATGTAAATCTAAAAAGCAGATTTACATCCTGCTTGAATTGGTGAAATAATTACTGGTAAAATTTTCTCAAAAAACAAGTAAAATTTTGATAAAATCAGATAATCACCTACTTTGAAATAGTGTAATTTAAGGAGAATATGAAATGACTGGTTCTTATGCCGCAGCTTACTTACCTTGGATTTTAATTCCTATAGTTACCTGGTTAATGCCAATTGTAGCTATGGGTTTATTGTTCATTTACATTGAGAGCGAAGCCTAGTTTTTTATACTTCTAGGTCAATAAGTTAATTGAATAAAGTGGCGTATGAATATCTATCTGATAATGCAGGGGATAAAAACGCCACTTTTTTTATGTTTTTTGGGGTGGATTTTGGTAATATTTTCCATTATTAATTAGGGTTTGCGCTCAAAAGTCTTTTAGTAGGGGAAGGAGACAGGAGACAGGAGACAGGAGACAGGAGAAATGGGAATGAGCGAGGAGGCAGGAGTAAGAATTGTAAGAATGATTTTTTTGCCCAACTATGCGCCTAAAATACGCTCCTTTTTGAGCATGAAGAGCTGAAAAATTTGCACTTTTTTCGACCCCAAAAAGGCACTTATCTTTATATGTCAATGCTTTTAGATTAGATCGGTAAGCCCTAATTATCAGCATTAGGAATATTAAAATTATCGTATAATGACGGAAATATAATAAATTTATAATATCTTATATATAGATTTTTTCGTATAAATATCAATGCTTTTCTTCCGATAAAGTGTTTCGATCAAAGTATATAGAATTTCTGCTTCTACATGAGGTAAAAAATTTTTGGATTTTAGGGAACACCTTAATATAGAAAAAAGACTGTATTCCATTAATATGAGAATCGCTATAGTCATAATTAATAAATTAATAACTATAGAGTATCTGTGCTGACCTGTAGAAGATAACTAATACTGTTGAAATTTACTGAAGGATATCGGGTTGAAAAGTGGAAGAAAAACTACAAGAATTAGCAGAAAAATATGAAATTCCTCTGGAACTCATTACAGCAGCAATTGAACTTGAAAAACAAGAAATTTTCAAGCAAAAACGCAAGACTGCTCCGACAAAATTACTCGAAATGATTGAACGGTATACAGACTCATCAGAATCATTTATGGAGGATACTCATTATGGGGCTTAAACTCAGAAGTATTCGTCTAAAAAACTGGAAATGTTATCAAAATCAAGAAATAAAATTTAACCTAAATACTGATAAGCAAATCTGGATTGTTTTTGGTCAAAATGGATTTGGCAAAACATCTATACTAGAGGCAATTCAATGGTGTCTTTACGGTGCAAAAGCTATTTCTGATTCTAAATTACTAGACCATTTTAATCGGGTAATAGTTAAAGAGAATCCTAATGTAGAAATGTCAGTAGAACTTGTTTTTGAGCGTAATGGAGATATTTATAATATTAGCAGAGTTGCAAAAAGAGAAATACAAGGCGAGACAGCTAGAGCAAAAGTAGAACTACCAGTAATCAATAAAAATGGTAAAAATATCAGAGATGTGCCAGAAAAAATTGAGGAACTATTGCCAAATTCCTGTAAATAATTTTTCTTCTTTGATGGTGTAGAAATCAAACGTTATGCTCAACGAATTCACACTAAAGAAACCCACAAAGCCATAGAGAGAATACTTGGAATTACTGAATTACTAAATCTCCGGCACGATGTAGAAATTACTAGAAAAAAATTAGATAGAAAATTTGATGAAGTAGATTCGGTGAATGAAAGTCTCAGACAAGTCAAACAAAAACTTCGATAAATTCAAGAAAATATAGAAGTCAAAACAGCACAACTTGATGAAGCAAAATTAGCCGAGAGACAGGCTGAGATTGAACTGGAAGAAACAAGAAAAGATGCAAATAAAATTGAAGCACTGCAACAGAAATTAGAACAATTAAAGGATTTAGAAAGAGAGCAAGAACGTTGTAAAGAAAACCTCAAAAAAGCCACAGAAAAATTAGAAAGTGGGTTGAGACAAGCACCTATTCCGCTATTAATAGAATTTGTGAGATAAGTTGCAGATGATATGCAAAGTACAGCTATTACAACCGCTCGACGTTCTGGTTCAGTTAAGATTTTACGAGAGCTACTAGAAGATAAAACTTGTGTTTGTGGTCGTTGTATAGATGAAGATTCTCGTCAATTTATTATCAAAGAAATTGAAAGTTTAGAATCTGGTGTTAGTAGTACCCAAGAAGTAATCCGTCAGGATGAATTACGCAACCGCTTAGAAACAATTTCCGATTATAAAATACCTAACTTTCAAGACCTTTTGTTGGAGCGCGATTGCCTACAAGATGAACTAGAAAAAATCAAACTAGACCCATATCGTCTGAAACGATAAACTAAAGGAATTAATCAAGAAGAAGCTCAAGTAACTTGGCAATTGGTAGGAGCAGCAGAGCAAACTGCCAGACAGAAAAAAGAGCAAATTGAGAGATTAAATAAGGAAATAGAAGATTTAAAAAAAGACGAATAAAAACAACGCCGAGAAATAGAAAAATTAGTAACTCAAGATCAACAAACAGAAACTTTAGCAAAGCAAGCAAAACTAGCAATAAGTCTTTCTCATGCCACAGATGAACTAATTAAATAGTGTACAGAAGAAAGGAAACAAACCATCGAAGATCGAACCTCTAAAATTCATCGCAAAGTCACTAATAAACCAGAAGAATATCAAGGTATAAAAATTCAACCAGACTATACTTTAGGAGTCAAAAATGCAGTAGGTCAAATTATCGACCCAGAAACCTTAAGCGCAGGAGAAAAAGAAGCATTAGCTTTCGCTTTTATCACAGGATTAAATTTAGCATCTGGTACAGCAGCACCTTTAATTATGGATACTCCTTTTGGTCATCTAGATACCAAACATCAGAAAAACTTAATTAAATCATTACCAGAAATTCCATCCCAGGTAATAGTTTTAGCAACAGACCGAGACTTTCCCTCGCATCTTTTAAATATTGTGGAACCTCAAATTGCAGGTACTCTCAATATTCGTCGTCTTGGGGCAACAAAGGATGCTTCCGTAGTAGAGGAAGAAAAATGAAACGTATCGACCCCAACGCAACTATTCGCCCCACACCAGAAGCGAGAGGTTATTTGGACGCCCTCAAAAGTCAGGCCGTTTTCGGACGAATGGTTGATGCTTATGTATTTGCCGCAGCTTATGCCATCAAACAAAATGCTGATATCTCCCAAGTTTCTCTCAAAAGTCGCCAGGATATGGCAATTATGAAAATTGTTGATGATGAGGTACGTCTGGCACTAGAAGCAGGAGTCCATGCCATAACTAAACGTAACAGTCAACCCCAAACTACTGAAAGTCGGGAAGTTCTGGAAATTATCACAAAATATGCAGAGGTGGGACTGAATTTGTTAAAAGTACGATGGGAAGGAAAGACTGGTACTCAAATTCAAGACGACATCCGCAGAATTATTACTGGCAAAACAGAATAAATGTCCACTTGACGAAGTCAGAAGTCAGAAGCGAGTGTGTAATTCTGAGGTCCCCTCAGAATGTAAGACACACTCAAGACAGTCAGAAGTTAACCCACCCCTAACCCCTCCCAGGAGGGGAGGGGAAGTAGAGAATTTTAAGCAACTCTCCAAAAATATTTCGCCTTAAAAAGCGGGGTTGCGCGACCCATATTATTTTGATAAAGCAGTGTGCACTGGTATATTTACAAATTGCAGGAAGTGTCCAATAGCTAAAAGTCTTATATTATCGGCAATTTATTCCCCTCCTGGGAGGGGTTAGGGGTGGGTTGCCTGTGCATAGCGCTATAAAGCAATACAATAATTAATCAATAATATTACTCAGAATGTAAACCGTGAAAATATTCATCTACCACACTCCCGAAGAAACCCCCACCGAAAATATGCCAGACTGCGCGATCGCGGTTGATGTCCTCAGAGCAACAACAACAATGGCCACAGCATTAAATGCAGGTGCAGAAGCAGTACAAGTATTTAGCGATGTTCAAGAATTAATGGCAGTCAGCGAGCAATGGCCTGCTGACAAACGCATTCGTGTAGGAGAAAGAGGAGGCAAAAAAGTAGAAGGTTGTGATGAAGGCAACTCACCCCTCAACTTTACTTCAGAAGTTGTCAAAGATAAACGTTTATTTATGACTACTACTAATGGCACTCGTTGTCTTCAGCGGATTCAAAATGCTAAAGTTGTCCTAGCAGCAGCACTTGTCAATCGTCGCTCTGTAGTTGAATATCTCAAAACCAATAAACCAGAAACTATTTGGATCTTGGGGTCTGGGTGGGAAGGTAGTTATTCATTGGAAGATACAGTCTGTGCAGGAGCGATCGCTCATACCCTAATTACAGAAACTAATTCTCTCCCAGATGAAACTGTAGGAAATGATGAAGTATTTGGCGCAATATCTCTCTATCTTCAGTGGGAGCAAAAATTATATGAACTATTAAATTATGCCAGTCATGGCAAACGTCTCCAACGCTTAGAGTGTTATGAAGACCTCAAATATTGCTCTCAAACTGACACCTTAGATATTTTGCCTATGCAGAAAGAACCAGGAGTTTTAATTAAAGCATAATTGAAGAAGGAGTCAGGAGTCAGGAGTCAGGAGACAGGAGGTAAGAGGGTAGATGTGGGGAGAAATGATACAAAAAACACTCCTTACTTCAGATTTTCGGTCAAAATTGATGCGCGAAAAGACTTGACTACCATAATTATATAGGTCTCAAATGGGTTATATAGAACCCATTTATAGCAACTTCCAGGTTGGTGTTTGACAATTAGTGCGAGCATCTTGCTCGGGTCATACAGCGGTTTTCATTTAGGTAGACCACAGTAGGGACGTTCCATGGAATGTCCCTACAAGGTTTGATGTGTGAAGATGTGGTTCATCAATTTGAAAAGCGCTGTAAATCATCATAATTACTCGATGTCCTAACTATATTGGCGACTGCTATAGTATCTTTGTAGGCGGTATGTGCTTTTGGCATCAGCAGTCAGTCCTCAGTCCTCAGTCCTCAGTCCA
>NZ_JAAHGU010000207.1:0-9421 GCF_010692685.1 Okeania sp. SIO2F5
ATCTATTGCTAGGGAATTAACTTTTCACAGTTTTAACACATTGTTTGTGAAATATCAACATTGATTGCGATTCATCCCGACGCTCCCCTTCGGGAGAGCGCGGGTCTTCTCGCAACACTTTGATAAAAATTCTATTGCCATAGAAGATTTAACTAATATTAGACAAAGAACTAATCAGCAACCAAGAAGTAAGAAAGAAAGAAGATTATCTAATAGTTGGGCTTTTTATCAGTTCAGAATGTTTCTTGCTTATAAATGTGTGTTACATGGCGTGAAATTAATATTAGTTAATCCAGCATATACTAGCCTTACTTGTCATAAATGTTTGCATATAAGTCCGACAAAAGAAACTACATATAGGAAGGGTAAAAACTACCACTGCTTTCATTGTGGGTGGAAAGGCGATGCTGATTATAATGGTGCAAAAAATATAGCTGCTTTGGGGTTGAGTGTAAACCAGCCTGGAGGTCCCTGGTTATCCTGTGAAGTTAGCAGTCTTGATTTCGTGCCAAGACAGCCGACTATATGGGATATACTGGAGGGCTACGAAAAGCCCGCATCAAATCAGAGATTATGATGCTGGGTAGTTTACGTCCTGTCTATAATGTCTAGAATAATTAAAAGCCCAAAATCTATCCAGTCTACAAACTGGCCTTCATGGTTCATATCAAACGCCTGGAACTAACTAACTTTAAATCTTTCGGTGGCACTACTACTATTCCGTTGCTACCCGGATTTACTGTGGTTTCTGGGCCTAATGGTTCCGGCAAATCCAACATTCTCGACGCACTTCTATTCTGCCTGGGGTTGTCCACTTCCAAAGGTATGAGAGCCGAACGCCTGCCAGACCTAGTTAATAACAAATTAGCAGGACGTAAAACTGTTGAAACTATAGTCAAGGTCACTTTTGATTTAGAAGATATAAAAACGAGTCTAAATGGCTACGAAGACCCCGAACCTTCAGAGTCAGAAACCCAAACAACTACAGAAAATCCACCAGAAGTCATAAAAAATGGAGCAAATACTCCAGAATCTGACGATCCATTTGAGATAGCTTCATCTTTTCATTCTTTAAGTGAGTGGAGTATTTCCCGTCGCCTCCGAGTTACAAAACAAGGGACTTACACCTCCACTTATTATATGAATGGTCAACCATGCACCCTGACCGAACTCCACGAACAACTAAATCAACTCCGGGTCTACGCCGAAGGATATAACGTTGTGCTTCAGGGTGACGTAACCAGCATTATTTCCATGAAGTCTCGCGAACGTCGGGAAATTATTGATGAAATGGCAGGAGTGGCTCAATTTGATAGAAAAATTACCCTGGCCAAAGATAAATTAGACTTGGTGAAAGAACAAGAAGAAAAGAGTGGCATTGTAGAAAAAGAACTGAAAAAACAATGTGACCGTCTTTCCCAGGACTGTGTAAAAGCTCAAAAATATCAAGAATTGCGGGGTCAACTCGAACAAAAGAGTCTCTGGCAAACAATTCTCAAATGGCAAAATCTACAAAAACAAGAGTGGAAACTTAGAGAAAATATAGAATCAGGCGATCGCTCTGCTACGGAAATTAACCAAAATATTCAAACTAAACAAACCGAAATTCAACAGGCCCAAACTGAGCTAGACCAACTCAATGTTCAAGTAAAAGCTTTGGGAGAAGAAGAACTTTTAGCCCTACAATCAACCCTTGCCACCCAAGAAGCTGACCGCCGTCAACTCAAACAAAAGCACAAAGAATTAGAAGCAACAATAGAGCAAACCATCAATAACCTCAGCCAACTCCAACAAGAAATACAGAAACATCAACAAAATCTAGAAATATTAGCCACAAACAAAATTGTTCAAGCTCAAGAAGTCGAATCTCTAGAGACCACTCGCAACCAAGCACGGGAAACTCTCAACCAACAACGAGAGTCAGCTAGTGCTATTGCCTCTACTGCCGAAGCTTGGATACAAGAACAAGCCCAACTTCATCATCAAATTGAAACTCTACAGCAAACTCTCAACCCCCAACTGACCGAACAAGCAAGAGTTAGGGAACAAATACATCAGCTAGAAAAGCAAATCCAGGAACAGCAAGAGTCCATGGCCGCCCTGGGGGTAGAAATAGAAAATCAAAATGCTTACCATGAAAAAATAGAAAAGTCAAGAGAAACCGCCAATTATCAAGTAGAATCCTTGACCAAACAATTAGCAGCAGTAGAACAAGACCTACAAATTCAACAAGATACTCAAACTCGCCTTCTCCAAGAACAAAGGGAAAGACAGCGGAAACTAGATAAATTAGAAGCCCAACAACAGGCAGTTCAAGAAGCTTCGGGAACTTATGCCACAAAAATGCTGCAACAGTCTGGTATTTCTGGCATTTGTGGTTTAGTGGCACAACTAGGGAGAGTAGAACCAAAATATCAGTTGGCTTTAGAAATTGCTGCCGGAGGACGTCTGGGAAATATGGTGGTAGAAAATGATGCAGTGGGAGCTGCCGGGATTGAATTTTTGAAGCGACAAAGAGCTGGGAGAATGACGTTTTTACCTTTGAATAAAATTCGGTCTCCTCGTCTCAACCGAGATGATAGTTTGCGTTGGGGAGCAGCGGGGTTTATTGATTATGCGGTGAATTTGATTGACTGTGACTCTCGTTATCAGAATATTTTTGCCTATGTTTTTGGCTCTACGGTGGTATTTGATACTTTGACAAATGCTCGGAAATATTTGGGTAAACATCGAATTGTTACTCTGGATGGGGAAATATTGGAGACCAGTGGGGCGATGACTGGAGGAAGTGTGTCCCGTCGTTCTGGTAGCTTGCATTTTGGCACGGTTGATGGTAATGAGTCAGCAGAAATAGGGGAAATGGAAGTTCATCGTCAGCGCCTCCAGGAAATAGATATTGTTTTGGAGCGCTGTCAGGTAGAGATTTCTCGGAGAAAGGAGGATGTGAAGGAGCGGGCGCAAGCTTTGATGGAAGGGAAGCAGTATTTTAGAGAAACTCAGCTCAAAGTGGAGCAAATTGAGTCAGAATTGCAAAAATTGACTAGACAACAGGAGCAAGGGCAAGGGCAGTTAGAGAAAAATAATCGAGAACTGGCCAATGCTCAAACAAGATTAACATTCCTAGACCAAGAAATTCCTGCCAGAGAAGTCAAATTAACAGAGTTAAAGCAAACTTTGGCCGAGTTGGAAAAGTCTCATACTCATAGTGAGTGGCAACAAATGCAGGGGATGATTCGGTCTCAAGAGGCAGTATTACAAGAGCGGGAGGGTGCTTGGCGAGCTGCCCAACAACAATTTCAGGAGTTGGAAAATCAACAAAGGCTTTTACAAGAAAAGGTAGAAGCTATTTCTCGTCGGCAGTCAGAATATCAAGAGCAAGAATTAGCAGCTAGGGAAAATATTAAAGATATAAATAGTCAAGTATTGGTTGTGGACGAGCAAATTGCTGAAATTAAAGCAGGTATGGCCAAAGCAGAAGAAAAGTTAGGCACAGAAAAACAAAAAAGAGACCAAGCAGAGGCAAGTCTGCGAGAACTTTATTTAGCTAAACAGCAATTAGAATGGCAACTACAAAAATTGCAAGAATCTCAGGAGGGACGTCGGGAACAGTTAGTGACTTTGCGGACTCAGTTAGAAGAACAAAAGGCAGAGTTACCGGAGCAAGTGCCAGAAGTGCCGGAAAATATTAAAATAGGAGAATTAGATAAGGAGGTGCGATCGCTACAGAAACAACTTCAGGCCCTAGAACCTGTAAATATGTTGGCCTTGGAAGAATATGACCAAACCCAAAAACGTTTGGAAGAGCTAACTCAAAAATTAGCCACTCTGGAAGGAGAGCGCACGGAACTGTTGTTAAGAATAGAAAACTTTACTACCTTGAGACAACGTTCATTTTTTGAGGCTTTCAATGCTGTGAATCAAAATTTTCAGACCATTTTTGCCCAACTTTCTGAAGGAGATGGGTATCTACAGTTAGATGATACAGAAGACCCATTCAATAGTGGGTTAAATTTAGTAGCCCATCCCAAAGGAAAACCAGTCCAGAGATTGGCCTCTATGTCTGGGGGAGAAAAATCTTTGACAGCTTTAAGCTTTATATTTGCCTTACAGCGTTACCGCCCATCTCCTTTTTACGCCTTTGATGAAGTGGATATGTTTCTGGATGGGGCAAATGTGGAGCGATTAGCTAAAATGATCAAACAACAGGCACAACAAGCTCAATTTATAGTTGTCAGTCTACGGAGGCCAATGATGGAATCATCCCAGCATACTATCGGTGTTACCCAAGCTAGGGGAGCTCATACCCAAGTTTTAGGGATTAAAATGACTAGAGATTAAATCTATTGAGAAGAAGGAGTCAGGAGTCAGGAGACAGGAGACAGGAGTGAGAATAAGCTTCTGTGGATTCAAGACCGATAAATTACAATATAGAGATATAGAGATTAGTAATTTATTTTAACTTTTGACTTTTAACTTATTATAATACTGCCTCAGTCTGACTAAATTCTTTATTGATAAATTACAATGTAAAAATTATTAATTTCTCTTAACTTTTAAATTTTGACTTTTGACTTTTGACTTTTGACTTGTTATTTGACTTTTGACTTTTAAATTTTGACTTATTATAAGAATCGGGATTAAACAATAATGACATTTGAACAAATTTGGCAACGCTCCGATCTGTTAGGAACTCAAATAATCACTCGTGATAAAGGTAAGCGCCTAGGAGTAGTAAGCCAGTTATGGGTAGACGTCGATCGGCGGGAGGTAGTAGCTATTGGACTACGGGACAATATATTAGCCGTAGCTGGAATACCTAAGTTTATGTTTCTCGAAAATATCCGTGAAATAGGCGATGTTATCTTGGTAGATAACGAAGAAGTAGTAGAAGAAGATATTGATGCTGAAGCCTATAGTAACCTAATTAATAGCGAAGTCCTGACAGAAAATGGTGAACTATTAGGCCGAGTTCGGGGTTTCAAGTTTGATACTACAGATGGCAAAGTTTTGTCATTGATTATTGCTTCTATTGGTATACCCCAAATTCCAGATCAAGTTATTAGTACTTATGAACTCTCAATTGATGAAATTGTTAGCAGTGGGCCAAATCGCCTGATTGTGTTTGAAGGATCTGAAGAAAAACTCAAACAGTTAACAGTAGGAGTATTAGAACGTTTAGGTTTAGGAGAAGCACCTTGGCAAAAAGAGGAAGATGGATTATATTATCCTCCCACTGTGAAACCTGATAATCAATTAGGTACAGGACAACCAGCTACTCGGGAACCTATTCGCACAGTAGCACCCTCAACTCAAGAAGCATGGGATGAAGATTGGGCAGAGCCAGAACCTAGAAGACCTAGAGTAGTTGAACCTGAACCTATTTATGATGACTACTATGAACAAGAAATAGCTCCCCCTCCACGGCAGCTAGAGCGAGAAGCAGTTTATGAAGACTATTATGAAACAGAAGCAGTTGTTGCACCACCAGTCGCCCGTCAGGTAAGACAAGATCCTACTTATGATGAGTATGAAGAAGATAATTGGGGAGAGTCAGGCGGATATGAGTATGAAGATGAGAAATATGAAGAGAAAAAATATAAACCTGCTACAGAATATGAATATGACGAAGACATAGAAAAAGATGCCTGGGCTGATGATGAGGTTCCAAAACCCTATCAAGCACCTCGTGTAAATATTCCTCAGAAAACTAAGATGCCAGAATATGAAGAAGAACCTGGTGGTTATTGACATACTCCCGACGTTGTGCTTATGCGACAACGCGGGATTATTCAGCCTGGAAATGCCGGGCTGCTGTTTCGTTTGAGGTGATGTCCTCCCCCTGTGTTGATAATAATCCTATCCTGATGATTGATATATATATATATAAGTAACTGCTTCGTTCAATTACTGAATGCTTTGCCATAGGATAATCGAAACCGTTTAATTAGGTCTGGAAAAAGTATCAGCTTTTCGGTTAATAGAGTTGAAAAAATGAGTCTGAAAGGGGCAGGGGTGAGGCAGACAAATCAAGAAACCATTATTTCAAGGACTTCCTCAATAACTCCCCTAAACTCCTGACTCTTAACTATTCCCTCCATACCTATTCCTTGCCTCAGCAAAAAGACTTTTTCAGCAAGCTCTAATTAGATTGTAATGAACTGGAAATTATTTTGGCGTAAAGTTTTGGGTTTGCCACAGACCTATTTTCTAATTGTAGGCACAGGATTAGGATATGTGAGCTTGATTATCTGGTTGGGAAATCGCCCCGTTACCTTAATTGTCGGGGGAGCAATCGCCCTTGTCATGGTGGCAGTTTGGTTTGGGAAACTCAGACAATTCTATGGGTGCAGTGGCGCTAATTTACTCGATGCAGCAATATTTCTCAATGAATTGGCAAGTATTGAACGGAAACTTGAAGGACGTAAAGATGCTGATTGGGAACAAACCCTCATTTTGCTCAAACAAATCCAAATTTTTGCCCAACGCATAGCTAACCGAGAATCAAGTTTAATGCCGGAATTATTGGAGACTCTCTACACGGTTTTATCTCTTGGCGAGCAAGTAGCATTTGCCTTACTAACCTTGGACAAAATGCAAACTGAAACCTACAGAAATCTGACCCGACAGCATTTAGAAACTACTTGTGAGCGAGTGCAAGAAACTCATCGTTTGCTACAAGAGTTACAAGATCGGGTGCTTTTGTCTTCTTTAGAAGCATCTACTGAACAAGTCAGTTTACCCCGCAGTCTGCGAGTAATCATTGCTGAAAATCAAACTGTCTTAGATAAGATAGGGACAAAATCATCGTCAATCCATGGAGGTTAGTTATGCTCAAAAAAGGACGTTTCTGGTTTCTCATCGGAGTTTGCATTGCTTTATTCTGGGGATGTGTAGTCGAGCAAAAGGTAGATTCCTTTGCCAGTGCAGAGAGATATCTCCAGGACAAGTTACTTCCTAAGATTTCCGTTACCACATCCCTAATTCCCGATCAAGTAGCTTCGCGCTACACTATCGATGGGATTCAAGAACCTCTTCCTCCCATCGAACAGTTTCCTCTTTATGCTGCTCAACCCTCTACAAACCCCAAGGTAGTTTATCTCGAAATATTCAGTTCTTCAGAAAAAGCCAATATCAAAAAGCAAAATGAACGTTGGTTGGTAGAAGTTGCTCAAGCTTTTAACCGAGAAAGAAAAACCATTAGTTCCGGCCAAGTTATTCAAGTCGGGGTGAGAAAAATTCCTTCGGGAACTGCCGCTAAGTTATTGGCTGCTGGCAAAGTGCAACCGACAGGGTATTCCCCCTCTAATGATTTGTGGGTGGCAATGCTGTCAAGTCAAGGAATTAAAACCATCTCTATCCTTCCCCGTTTAGTACCGAACGTTGGCGGTTTTGTCCTTCAAGAACGTGTTTATCGGGAATTAGCCGCAAATGGTGAAGTGAATTTTGACAAGTTGCTCAATGCGATCGCCTCTGGTAAACTTTCCGTTGGCTATCCCAATCCCTACAGTAGTTCTACGGCTCTTAATCTGCTCTACTCAATCTTTTGGCGAGCAGCAGGACACCAACAAGATGGAGAACCCCTAACAATTGCTGACTTAGAATCTCCTCAAGTCAAGTCAGTATTTCAAAGCTTTCAGAAACAGGTATTGATAAGCACAACCACTACTCTAGACTTGCAAGAAATTTTTATCCGCGACAAGGATAAGTTACAAGCATTTCCCTTGGAATATCAAAATTATCAGCAACTCAAAAAAGTACCTGGATTTGAGCAAACCGTTTTTATCCCCTTTGGCATTCCTCATAATAATCCTCTGGTCGGATTTGCCTGGAATACAGCCAAACAACAAGAAGCCTTGCAAAAATTTGCTGAGTTTGCTGCTTCTGATGCCATGAAAAAACTTGCCCAGGAACAAGGATTTGTCGAGACAGACTATCTTTTAGCTCCCAATCTTCCCCCCATTCCAGCAGGAGAAGTCTTAACCACTGCTCAATCATTTTGGAAACGTCAGAAAGATGCAGGACGTACAGTTTATTTAATGACAGTAATCGATACCAGTGGTTCGATGGATGGACAACCTCTAGCGGCGATAAAAGAGGGTTTGCGTATTGCTAGTCAAGAAATTAATCCAGGTAATTATTTAGGTTTAATTAGTTATAACGATCGCCCAAGCGAAATGGTGGAATTAGCTCCTTTTGATGAAATGCAGCACAAACGGTTTCTAGCTGCTATTGATAATTTACGTGCTGATGGCGGAACCGCCATGTATGACGGAATGATGGTGGCGTTGGGGAAATTGCTCGAACAAAAGAAAGCTAATCCTAATGGTCTTTTTTATCTATTAGTCTTAACTGATGGTGAAACCAATCAAGGTTTTGTCTTCAGACAAGTCAAAGACGTTCTCCAATACAGTGGGGTGCGGGTTTATCCTATTGCTTATGGGGATGTGAATCAAAAGGAATTAGCAGCGATCGCTGCTCTACGGGAATCTACCGTTAAAACTGGTACGCCAGAAACCGTCAAAGAACTCCTCAAAGGTTTATTCCAGACTAATTTATAGGCAAATGAAACAACTAAATCGTTACCTGTTAACCATTCTTGGACTCGGTTGGTTGAGCTTTATGATTACAGGTATAGTGCTCAATCAGGTTTTTGCTGTGCCTAATTTTGTTCTTCTCATAGAGCGGAGTTATTGTCCGTCCCAACAATGGCAACAAGTGGTAGAAGAATATATCGATCTATATCGGCAAAATCAACAACATCTTGTCAAGATTGAATCTGTAGTTTTGTTTAACGATCTAGGAGAAGAAGTTTTGACGACTGTCCCGACTCCAGAAGAATTACGAGGTCAAAGCACCTACGGACGTTCTAGTCCCCAGCGTGAGGCTGAATTAAGGAAAGCTTATGGCCAAGTCAAGGTTATTCGCTGCTTGTGAGGAATTCAGAGGTCGTATCCCACATTCCGCACCACAAAATGTAGTATAGAACAAGGAGACAGGAGACAACCCACCCCTCGCCCCTCCCCCTCCCAGGAGGGGAAGACAACCCACCCCTCGCCCCTCCCAGGAGGGGAAGACAGGGGAATGTGAGGAGGTAGGAGTCAGAATTGTCCCTCAAGTTTTCTGCCATAATCATCCCAAAATACTAGCTTTTTGAGCTTTTTCCACCAAAAAGCTGGTACTTTTTCCAGACCTAAAATTGCTCAAACCAATATCATTCAATACTTTCAGATTTAATCAGCAAACCCTAGTTATAGCAATGAGCGCTGGCATCTTTACATGTTACATAGATATTTGCAATGTAATATAAAAGTAACTGTATGAGCTGTATTTTTCATAAATTAGGCGATCGCTAAACCTTAAAGTTTTAAGGATGTCTGTAATGGTATTGATAATTTACAGTTTATAGCTTGAAATTGTTTAC
>NZ_JAAHGU010000208.1:0-9330 GCF_010692685.1 Okeania sp. SIO2F5
CCTTAAAACTTTAACCTTTAGCGATCGCCTAATTTATGAAAAATACAGCTCATACAGTTACTTTTATGTTACATTATCAATATTTATGTAATATGTAAAGATGCCAGCGCTCATTGCTATATCTTTTACTCTGTCGTTGGACTCAGGAGCTTCAAAAGCATAATATTCAATGATTTTGGCTATTATTACGTCTGAAAACTTTGTATGACCTTTGATCCACTTATCTCTGCTCGCTAAATCTGCTTTTGTATACCAACCAAGAAGTTGATAAATCTTATCTTGTAAATCTTTTTTTAATCCCGAGTTTCCAGTACCACATAATTTCGCTGTAGCGTTAAAAGTGAAATAAGCTTTGTCATCTCTTTCGCTGTAAGTAACTTCCTTCAGTATTGCTAGTGCATAAATCATCTCTCTAGAAGGGTAGCTTTTAACCATAGCAGTTTCTCTGATAGTCGGTAAAATTTCCCTCAGTATCCAGCGCTTAAATTCCTTCTCTCCTAAGGAATTCATTATTAACTCATATAGCCCAAATTCGGAAGTAACAATAATTTCTTGTTCGTCGTATATTTTTGCGTAATTTTGTCCTCATCGCTCAACCTACCATCAGGTATTTTTAAAATATCACAAATATCTTCCACAACAAAATAAGGTTCGTCACCGTCTCCAAAAATAACACGCACTTTATTGGAGTTGAAATTGTAAGTAAGCATAGGTTTTTTCTGTTAATTAATTAATTAATTGATTAAGGATTCAATTTCTCCTTAGCCATTAACCATTTTTCCATAGTGTGGAGGTATTGCTCAAAAATGAACCCAATTGAACTGGAGTAGCAGCATCTCAAAAAGGATGAATGTTCGGGTCAAAAGGAACCCGGTTTTGACAATAAACCTTATGTTTTAACAACAGACATTATTAATTTTCTTACTATAAAAGTTGCATCCCTTTTCCTTAAAGTATTTTTTAATTTAAACACTGTCTATATGAGAGATTCTTGTTACTGATAGCTGTTTACGCAGCATTACACAGGAAATTATTATGTTATTTTTCCACAAAAAATTTACTCTTTCTCATCTTGAATATTTTCAGCAACCTGTTCAATTTATGCCATTTCATCGATAATTTGTTTTGGTGTTAGTTTCTGATAATTTTGAATATAATTTAACTTCATTTCTTCCAATAAATCAGACAGTAAAGACTGCAGTTCATGCAATGTTGCTTCATCCTGAAGTTCTTGACGTAAAGCATCTTGAAATTGTTTAGCTAAACTGTCAAAAAGTTCCCTTTAAAGGACTAATTTTATTCTCAAAAAAATCAATTTCCTGAGTAACATTTTTTGACATTAAATAATCGATACTCCAGAAAGTTACAAAAGCTTTTCTTGTAGATTCAATCCTCACTCGTTTACGCATTCGTCGTTGAATTTTGGCAAAAGTGGCAAACTTATTACCTGCTATAAATGGGTCATCTTCTATTAAGGCCACACTCTTACTGCGTCAAGAAGTTAATAAATCTTTTGTAGTTGGGTCTAGGAGTCCTTTTTCTGGTAGTTGTGCCACCAATTGATTCACAGTAACAAGATAATTATCCGTCTGAATATTAGGTTCTATACCTTTGATTGGGTCATAAACTCTAACAACAGCAGGCAAATACCTAAAATAAATGTCCCGTAACGACACATAACTAATATTAAATAGTCCTAGAGTAAGATTCAAAAGAGCCAATAAAGCGATCGCTTTTGCCCATAATGGAACTTGCTGAGAAGGCTGAGAAACCTGAATATCATCAGTTAAATTAACATTTGACATAATTATTATTAGACATAAATTCGGAATAAGTTCAGTAATACCAGACTTATAGTTCAATTTAGGCTATTTACACTCTGTCCAAGGGAAGAATTAATATAGAGATATAGCACTACGCAAATAGTTTAGGACAATTATAAACACTCAAATTCAGTCAAGGATAACTTCTGACTTCTGACTTCTGACTTCTGACTTCTAACTTGCGCGTAGCTCTATAGTTGCCGAATCTTTTTAATACTTATAATGAGCTACTGTTTAAATCCTCAATGCCCAAATCCTCAAAATCCTGAAGAAATATTATATTGTCTAGCTTGTGGGTCAAAATTATTGCTCAGAGAAAGATATCGCCCTATGAAACCTATAGGTAGGGGTGGGTTTGGTCGGACTTTTTATGCCGTAGATGAAGATAAACCTTCTCACCCTCCTTGTGTAATTAAACAATTTTTACCTCAAAATACTGGCGACCCAAAAAAAGCTGCCGAGTTATTTCAACAAGAAGCAATTAGATTAGATGAACTTGGTCAACATCCACAAATTCCAGAATTATTAGCTCACTTTGAACAGGATAATAATCAATATTTAGTACAGGAATTTATTGATGGTTCTAATCTTGCTCAAGAGTCAACAAAAATAGGTCATTTTAACGACGGTCAAATCAAACAAATATTGAATGAATTATTACCAGTTTTACAGTTTATTCACGAACATAAAGTAATTCATCGGGATCTCAAACCAGAAAATATTATTCGTCGTAATTTTTTACCACAAACTACAGGATGGATGACTAATACAAATCGATTAGTATTAGTTGATTTTGGTGCAGCTAAAGTTATTACTGGAACTGCTTTAATGCAACCTGGAACAATAATTGGCAGTCCGGAATATGTCGCTCCAGAACAAGTAAGAGGTCATGCTATTTTTGCTAGCGATATCTATAGTTTGGGGGTGACTTGTATTCATTTATTAACTCAAGTATCTCCTTTCGATCTATTTGATGTAATGAAAGATAAATGGGTGTGGCGAGATTATTTGAATCAGTCTATTAATAGTATGTTAGGCAGAATTCTTGATAAAATGCTGGCAACTAACCCCAAAATGCGTTATCAGTCTGCTGCTGAGGTAATGAAAGAATTAAACTCAGAACAGAAACTCCCTACTCTCCCTAATATTTCTCCACCCACACCATCCCCAACCAGAAGACCAACACCATCTCCTACCCCCACCAGAGCGCCAATATCTACATATACACCCATTAGACAAACAAAAAATTCTATAACTGCACCGCCTCATGTTATCCAACCGACAATTATTCCTCAACCACAAAGGTCAACTTGGAAATGTGTATCGACCCTGACCGGACATTTTGACTCGGTAAATTCAGTAGCATTTAGTCCGAATGGAGAAATTTTAGCTAGTGGGAGTCGGGATAAGACTATTGAAATTTGGGATGTGAACAAAGGTAGACGTTGGTATACCCTGACTGGTCATGGCGACTCAGTACAAACTGTGGCATTTAGTGAAAATGGAGAAATGTTAGCGAGTGGGAGTCGGGATAAGACTATTGAAATTTGGGATATGAAGAAAGGCAAACGCTGGTTTACTCTCATCGGTCACTCTGACTGGGTGGATGCAGTGACATTTAGTCCAGATGGTCAGGTATTAGCGAGTGGGGGGAGAGATAAGGCAATTGAAGTGTGGAATTTACAGAAGGCAAAGCGGTGGTTTACTCTTGTTGGTCATGAAGACCGGGTTTATAGTGTTGCTTTCAATAAAGATGGTGAGATATTGGCAAGCGGGGGTCGCGACCAAACAATTAAAATATGGGATTTTCAGAAGGCAAAAGAGGTGTTTACAATTAAAGGCCATTCTGATTGGGTGCGATCGCTTGTTTTTAGTCCAGATGGTGGCACATTAGCTAGTGGTAGTAGGGATGGCACGATTAAGTTATGGCAGGTTTATGGAGGGGAACTTATTTCGACACCTATACAAAATTTGAAATATGGTATGAGCGATGTTTTGTCTGTTGCGTTTAGTCCAGATGGAAAAATTGTTGCGGGTGGGTATCGTAATGGGATTATTAATTTATGGGATGTTGTCACCGGAGAATTGTTGGAAACTCTTAAGGGTCATTCTTCTGATGTATTTTCGGTGATTTTTAGTCGGGATGGTAAGAGTTTAGCGAGTGGGAGTAATGATAAGACGATTAAAATATGGTGCGTTCCTGGGTAATGTAGCGCTACGCGCAAGTCAGAAGTCAGAAGTCAGAAGTCAGAAGTAATTCCTGACTAACTTTGAGCATTTATAAATGTCCGCCCCCTATTTGCGTAGTGCTATATAGTAGGCAATAGGCAAGAGTGGGAAAAGTATTTCTCTGTCTTACGGTTCATTATCAACATAAGTCTTAACTAACTCGTTCCTTGTTATATCATGTTCAGTTGAATACTTATTTTCAGGTAGCAGCTAAAACAGGAGTAGAGTTCAACAATTAATAATTAACAATTACCTATTATTAAAACGAATTAAGATTGATGCTTAAGGAAAAAAATTTATTTTTTATCGTTAATTGAAGTTGCTTTAAACCTTGATTATTCGGTAAAATACTTAGTTTTCTGTGTTATACTTAAACATGAAAAATTTATTTATAAATTAAATACTTTCTATGGTAGATACAGCAGCATTAGTAACACTTTTGGCTCCCTACTTGCCATCCTTAATTAAAGGAAGTGAAAAAGTAAGTGAAGGGCTTTTGCAAGAAGCTGGTAAGGATACATGGCAAATAGCAAAGGCTATTTGGGAAAAATTATGGCCAAAAATAGAGTCTAAAGAAGCAGCTAAGGAAGCAGTAGAAGACTTTGCTAAAGAAGTTAATGACAAAGATACAGAAGCAGCTTTCAGGCGACAATTGAAAAAAATACTGGACGCTGATGAAACCCTAGAAAAACAAGTAAAAAAATTAATGGAAGAAAATAATCCTACTTCCAAAAGCGTCAATGTTGAACAGACAGGAAATTTTAATCAAACAGCAGGAGACAGCGCAAAACAAATTGGTCAAATAGGTTCAGCACGCGATATTACCATGTAGATAGTTAGCATAAATAATGTCTGAGATTAATCAAAATGCTGGCGATAATTCTAATCAAATTGGTAGCATTAATAAAGCAAGAAATATTTACATCGGCTGTACTCTTCATCAAGGAGATTTAGATGATTCAACTTTACGCAGAATAGGCGTTTTAATTTTTCTTATATCAGTATTTTTGTTCTCGCTATTCATGGGAGGAGTTAATCTTTTTCCTTTTATTAATATTGGTTTTATTAGCTTTCCATTTGCGGATACTGGCAATTTAATTAAGTGTTGCTGGGGAGGAAGTTTTGAAAAGAAAATTAATTCTTATACACAAGAAGAACTACAACGTAAAAAAAGAAAGAATAATGCTCGTAGCAACAAAGAAGATATCAAAAATCTAAACAAGAAAGTTTATGTATACTGGCTGTGTCTAGAAATTATAGATAGACTTGGTGGTGTTAATTTTCAGGGACATAGAAGAATATTTGAAACTATCGATCTCTTGGAACAAAAAACAGTAGAAACTTTAGAAAAGCTTCGCAGGAAATACAAAAAAAATTTCAACTTTTACAAAACTAAAGTTATACCAAATAACTATGTATAATTCAACAAAATTATTCGTGAAATATATCGTAAAACAAAAAATACTCCAGGTATAAAATACGAAAATATTTTGAAACAGGTGGATCGAGAAATCGAAAGTAATTACACAAAAATTTGTCCGTCTATATTGAAAAAATTGTATACCACAAGACAATTAATTGAGATATCTTTAGCTTCAGATATAAGAAACAAAGCAGAAAATAAGTATATTTGGGATGTAAACAATAAAATTTATCATTACAGTAAAGACTGTCAACATTGGAAAGCATTAATGTACGACTATTTAATTAATTATGATGCACAACGTGAAATAATTGTTAGGGAAAACGAAGATGATATTCATAGGGAAAGTGAATTACGCGGCCAACAAATAAAATTATGTGGCACTTGTGATAAAATCATGTCTCAGTTGTGATGGTAAAGAAGATAAATAAAACTACAAAGTGTTTATTTTTGACAATAAATTACTAGATTAAAAATCTATGTAAGTTTTTCTTGGTTGTTGTTATCAATCAAGAATTCAGCTTATCTAATAGAATATAATACTGCATTTCAATATGTCATCATATATTAAAGGAAAAAAATGCTGCTAGAACTCAAAAGATTAACCGTACCACCAGGGCAAAAAGTGTTGTTAAAAGATGTAAGCTGGCAAGAATTTGAAGAAATTCTCAAAGACTTAGGAGAAAGTCGCGCCTCTCGAATAGCTTATGCAAATAACACTTTAGAAATTATTACTCCATTACCAGAACACGAACTTAGCAAAGAAATTATTAGTGACTTAATAAAAGCGCTTCTAGAAGAGCTAGACAGAGAATTTTTAACTCTAGGTTCCACAACTTTCAAAAATGAGCAAATGGCAAAAGGAATAGAACCTGATAATTGTTTTTATATTGAAAATGAAGCTAAAGTTCGTGGGAAAGAACGCCTAGATTTAACTATCGATCCACCGCCTGATTTAGCTTTAGAAATATATATAACTTCTCGTACTCATCTGAATATTTATGCCAATTTAGGAGTAGGGGAACTTTGGCGATTTGAAAAAGGAAAATTACAAATTTATGTTTTAGAAAATAACAAATATATAGAATCATAAATTAGCCCTAATTTTCCAGATTTACCCTTAACTGAAGTAATTCCAGAATATAGTATTCGCTGTCAAAATATGGGTATAAATCAAACCATGAAAACTTTTCGGAATTGGGTAAGAGAACAAATTATTAGTTAGTAAAGTAGGTAAATAGTTATTTTCCTATTTCTTCTATTTCAAATTAGCTTTATAGCAGTACGTTTTTTGGTGTTTTACAATAAATTTTGGTTGTAAAGGAGTAGTAAGGATGTCTTTCAGTTTCTCCCCCACTCCCCACTCTTTTTATCTAATTACCGAAAAATTGTGGTTTAAAGCTTCCTCCTTTAAGGGGATAAAAAGAAAAATTTTCCTTTGAGTCAATCCTCTTCTTTTAAAGGAGAGGTAATTATTAATTATTAATTGTTGAAACCGATGCTACCGGACATGATATCACCGCATTCTCCTGTAAATCGCCCTATCGGCGGCTCCCCTATCTAACTACTTCTTCAAGCACGGCCAACAAATGCACAATAAGTTGAGAATAGATTAACTTAGATATCGGATACGCCAATAAAGAGTTAAACATGATTCAACAGCCTAAACCTCAATATTCTCTAGCCTGGATTGGCAAAATTGCTGAAGTCCCTAAACCAGAGTGGGATGCTCTGGCCCAACCTTTAAAAACTCCCTTTCTAGAATGGGACTGGCTGCATAATATGGAAACTTCTGGTAGTGTGGGTGGTAGAAGTGGATGGCTACCGCAACATTTAACAGTATGGCGAGATAGACAACTAATAGCAGCAGCTCCACTTTATATTAAGGGACACAGTCAAGGTGAATTTGTTTTTGACCATCAATGGGCCGAAATAGCTTACCGCTTAGGTATTGAATATTACCCGAAGTTATTGGGAATGTCGCCTTTTACTCCTGCTGAGGGATATAGATTTTTAATATCGCCTGGGGAGGATGAGGATGAAATGACAGCTTTGATGGTCAGGGAAATCGATCATTTTTGCGATCGCCATCATATTTCTGGATGTCATTTTCTCTATGTCGATCCAGAATGGCATCCTGTACTGCAACGTAATGGTTTTAACAGTTGGCTACACCATAGTTACATTTGGCAGAATCAAGGTTATCAAACTTTTGATGACTATCTCAAAGTATTTAATGCTAATCAACGTCGTAATATTAAGCGGGAACGTAAAGCAGTAGGAAAAGCTGGTTTACAAATGCAGACTTTCACTGGGGATGAAATACCGAAAGCTCTGTTTTCTAAGATGTACAGTTTTTACGAGAGTACCTGCGATAAATTTGGTTGGTGGGGTAGTAAATATTTGACGAAGCGATTTTTTGAACAATTACATCACGACTTTCGCCATCGAGTATTATTTGTGGCAGGTTACAGTGAGGAGGACGACCGCTTCCCTGTAGGAATGTCGTTTTGTATTACTAAGGGCGATCGCCTTTACGGTCGTTATTGGGGCAGCACTTACGAAATAGATTGTTTACATTTTGATGCTTGTTATTATGCTCCGATAGAATGGGCGATCAACCATGGTATTAAGACTTTTGACCCTGGTGCTGGTGGGCGTCATAAAAAACGGCGTGGTTTTCCAGCAACACCTAACCATAGTATGCACAAATTTTATCATAATCGTTTGTCAAAAATCTTCTTGTCCTACATTGGGCAAGTTAATGAAATGGAACAGCTAGAAATGGAGAGAATTAATGAGGATTTACCTTTTAGTCATGGTAATTCTTAATGGGACTTACACAAAATAAAGCCAGAAAATAGGATCAAATATAGATGGGCAGAGGCTTTGATGTCAAAAAGGTATAAATCCTGAATAAGCACGGGTTCTAGCCATTTTTAAGGCATCGACGTAATTCCCTTGTCTAGACTGACTTTGAAGCATTATTTCCTACCAAAAAATGTTTAATATCATGTCCGGTAGCATCGGTATTGTAAGCGTGAAAGTAAGGAAGAAGGAAGAAGGAAGAGGGAAGAAGGCTTAAAAGCTTGGAAAAACGTAAATTTCCTGTAAATATTCACCCTTGGTTTTACACAAACGATAAAGTGCGGACATGATATAACTACCATTAACACGTAAGAAAAAAGGGGATGGAAGAAAAAAGAAGGTAATAAATCAAGCAATTATTATCTCAGCTATCAGCAATTATTAAATACCTAAAGGTTGTAAGTAGATCGGAACTTCTACTAAAAAACATCTTCCTTCTTTCTCTTGTAGTTTGGCAAAGTTAAATTTTATCTAGTTATATAAAATACGAAAAATAATGCTAAAATTTCACAAAAACTGAAAATTGAGTGAGACGAGATAGTAAAATAACAATTTTATATAAAATACTTTTAAAAATAATATTCGCTACACATAAAACGTTTTTGGAGGTAGTTTAATATCTGATAACATATCCGTTATAGATGTTTATTGTAACAGTTGTTGAATATTTTTATCAGTTAAATCGTATTTATTAGCAATAGTAGTTATCGGTTTTTTACCTAACTGAAAAATCACATTTTTATGAAAATTATCTACTTGAATAAAGGTCGGATATTCAGAATTTCGTAATATCTAATAACCATCCGGATGTTGAATCCAATGCACCTGTGATTTTAGTTGCATATATTTGAGTTATACAGCTCACGGGGTGACAAGGTAGCTGAAAGCTATATATAGAGATGGACTTATCGAATAAGCTGAAGAATACTTCCACTAAAAGAGAACCATTATTGAGAATAGATGAGGGTGTGGTGCGATCGCACCACA